>NZ_JACRGA010000010.1 GCF_016217785.1 Methanobacterium sp. | reverse complement strand
TTGTGTGCTGTTGGTTATGTTTACATTGTTGATGATGGTGTTGATGCTTGTTCCTAGCCATATGGCTTGTGCGGAGTTGTTTGTGATGTTTAGGTTTTTTAGTGTGAGGTTGTCGCTGTTACTGGCGTATATGGCGTAATTATATGCTCGTATGTTGTTGTTGAATGTGAGGTTTTCTATGGTGGTGTTGTCCGCATTTTCCAACTGGAAAACAGTTCCACCATTGTTAAAGACATTAACATCAAAAACAGTTCCACTAATATCTTGAATATAGATACCATTGATGTTGTTTTCAACACGGTTGTTATTGATGGTGGTTGAAGGATTGTTGTATCCTAATAAATGCATTCCCCATCCCTTATTGTTAGAGATATTGTTGTCTTCAATTAGAACATTTCCCCTTAAATTAGCGTATACTCCAGTACCTGTGCTTCCAGTTAGGTTGTTGTTGGTTATGGTGGTATTTGCGCTGTTTGCGTCGTCCATGGTTATGTGTATTCCTTCTTGTGTGGCTTGTGTGATGGTGACGTTGTTTATGGTGATGTTTTTCAAGTAGGTATCATAGTAATCGTAGTCTTCTAGGATTATTCCATGTCCTTGGGGTTGTGTGATGGTGGTGTTGGTTATGGTGATGCCGTCTAGGTTGCTGGTACTGGTTTTTTGTATTCCATGGTTTTGTGTGTTTGTAATTGTTGTGTTATCTATGGTAATGTTGGTGTTGGTGCCTGTGAGGTAGATTCCTTGTTGTGCTGTTTGGTTGATGGTGGTGTTGGTTATGGTGATGTTGTTGTTGGTTCCGTCGAGGGTTATGGCTCTTTGGATTCTGTATCCGGTGGTGCTTTGTGTGGTTGCGTCATCAAAGGTTGTGTTGGTAATGGTGATGTAGTGTCCATTGGTTATCCAGATGGGGTATCCTGCGTTGTTTTTGATGTTCTCTTGGAGGGTAATGGGGTTGGTTTCTTGTCCTACGTTTTGTAGGTAGATTCCGTTTCTGTTTTCTTGTATTGTGTTGTCAGTTGTGAGTGTTATTTGGTTGTTGTTGGCTCCGTTGATGTGGAGTCCATAGAAAATGTTGTCTCCTGCGCCGTATCCGTTGTGTGTGATTGTGTTGTTGGTTAGGGTTAGGTTTCCTCTGGTTTGGAGGTATATTCCGTGGAAGTTGTTGTGTGTGATTGTGTTGTTGGTTATGGTGGTATTTGCGCTGTTTGCGTCGTCCATGGTTATGTGTATTCCTTCTTGTGTGGCTTGTGTGATGGTGACGTTGTTTATGGTGATGTTTTTCAAGTAGGTGCCATAGTAGACGTAGTCTTCTAGGATTATTCCATGTCCTTGGGGTTGTGTGATGGTGGTGTTGGTTATGGTGATGCCGTCTAGGTTGCTGGTACTGGTTTTTTGTATTCCATGGTTTTGTGTGTTTGTAATTGTTGTGTTATCTATGATGATGTTGGTTAGGGTTCCGTCGATGTAGATACCCTGCGCAGTAGGCGCATTGATAGTTGCACCGTCCACAGTAATGTTGGTGGAGGTACCGGTCATTTGAACTCCTCTTTGACAGTTGTTAATGGTAAGGTTGGCAATGGACACATTAATAGTTCCAGCAACCAGAACTCCCGCAGAATTTGTTGCCCCCGTCAATTTGAAACCAATAATACTCGAATAAGCACCCTGGCTGTTAACTGTAATCACAGGACTGCTAGCCGAAGATCCGCTAACAGTTACCTGACCTGTACTCTGCACAGTCAGGTTGGTCTTGTTAACCACTACATTTTCATTGTAGGTGTAAGCACTTCCTCCCTCATCATAAACACTTATAATGTCCCCACTTAGAGTTGATTCATTGTTTATAGCATCCTGAATGGAAGTATAATTATATGTCCCTCCAGGGCCTACGGTCCAATCTGCCGCTGAAACAGTACCCAAACCAAGTAAAAGAATAGCTGCTAAGGTAAGAATGAACGGTAAAGTGTACTTTTTGATAAATTTTTTAGATCGGTTTGTATTAGATAGGTTTAGTTCAGTTCGTTTTTTGTTCACGTTCTTTTTCACCTCCCTTTACATTTTTTTATTATGCATCACTGCAATTGCAGTCATGCATAATTGTACTGATCCCAATTATAAAGTTTACTAAAATTTCTATATTTTCAATTTCGTAAGAGCAAAATTCTACCAATTTTACATGCATAGAAAATCTACGATTTTCATAATGTTCGTTAATTATCGTAGGATTTAGTTAAAAAGTACATATTATACTTCACCAATAATCACATCAAAATAAAAATAATATTAATAATATTCTACACAAACCTTCTGGCATGAGCATTGATTATTCAATACACATAAGGAGGTTATCTATGAACTTTTCTATGAAATATTCAAAATTATCAATAATTCCCCCATAATATTTTTCAAGAGTGAGGGTATAGATGAACCCGGATAGAGTAAGTACAAATGTTGCATGGTCTATTTTACTGTCAGGGAGGTTTTTTTCTATATATTCAGTGAACTGTTTGAAAAATAATGCCATATCATGCTCAAATTTTCCACTTTTATCATGGAGGGTTAAATCATAAATCGCGAGATTTTCTTCCATTAACCAAGCATAATCTTTAATGAAGGTTTCTAAAAAATCTCTTGGAGTTTCATATAGTTTGTCGTGAAGTATTGAATCAAACTCTCTGTGCATTTTTTCATGCCCTTGATTTATAACTTCTTCAAAAAGATCTCTTTTACTTTTAAATCTTCTAAATAAGGTACTATCATTAAACCCTGATTTTATTGCAATATCTCTAACAGTAGCACCTTTATATCCTTTCTCTGCAAACTCTTTTAAAGCAGCGTCTAAAATTTTCTGTTCAGTTTCACTTTTCATTATATCACATAAAATATCTTACAGAATTATTTAATAGGTAAAAATCACATCATTATCAATTATTTTAAAAATTCTTATTAATCTTTTGATTGGTTAATTTTTTAAATGATCTCAAAATTTTAAATGATCTCAAAATAATGATTGAAATTACAAATAATATAATGATTTAGCTCCCTAGATTTTTTGTGAAATTTTAAATATTTATATTGCCTATTTTCTTTGTTTTTAGAGGTTGTCATGTTTTGATGGTGAAAATACAATTTTGTTTTTGATATAATTAATTTTAAATGGCATATCAATCGTGAATTTAAATAAAAGTGTTAAATAGTATCATTGCTGACAAACATGAACACCATTTAAATATCGATGAGAATAACATGAACATTGAAAAACTACTCAAAAAACCCATTAAAATGAATAATAGCCTTAATTATGAAAAAAATCATTTGATAATAGCCCTAATCATGAAAAAAAAGTTATTTAGATAATAGCCTTAGTCATGAAAAAAAGTCATTTAAAAAAAAAATAGTGGATGAAAAAGGTAAAAAAATAAGGCTCTATTTATGGGCGTAGTAGAACTTGAACTTCCCATCTTCTTTCTGGTCCAGTCGGGCGAATCCAATCCTCTCTAACTGTACCACTTCACCTTCTTTTACACCTTTCAGGGTTGACTCTGCAAATCCTGCAACAAGTAATGCATCAGACATTACCATTTCAGTTTCAACTGCACCTTCCATGGGCACCCATTGCACTATCCTGGCCTTTGAGTCCCGGGCTTCATCAATTCCATCACTATGGTACTTTGCCTGACCATCCTGGAAGGTAATGTTCACTGCACCCATTAACCTTATTACCTGATCTGCCTGTGCGGGTATGTCCTTCTCATCCAGGTAGACTTTTCCATTAAATTCCAGGCTACGCATTCCCCGGTCCAGGTGGTCCGGGTGTAATGGTCTTTCCACGGTTCCCAGTAGTTTCTCTGGCACTCCCTTAATTTCAACTGGATGTGGGTTTTCCACCATGAAGTAGCGGTTGGCTTTTTCTTCCAGGAATGCACGGTTCAACCCATAGATCTTCTTCCAGGTCACGGTGGAGTCTGCTATTTTCACTCCGATCTCCATCATCAGCTCCCGGATTGCTTCTGCCTGTATACCCCTCCGGGCAATGGCACGGATGGTGCCCAGGCGGGGGTCGTCCCAGCCACTGTAGGTGCCTTCTTCTATTCCTTTCCTGGCCTGTGATGTGGACAGGCGCACGTCATCCATTTTAAGCCTTCCGTAGTGGATGAACTGAGGAACTTCCCATTCCATGTGGTGGTAAAGGTACTCCTGTTTTTCACTGTTGGCCAGGTGGTCCTTACCCCTTAGAACATGGGTCACACCCATGAGGTGGTCATCCACTGCCACTGAGAAGTTCATCATGGGGTAAACCCGGTACTGTGAGCCAACACGGGGGTGCACATCATCCACCACTCGCATGGCCACCCAGTCTCTTATGGCCGGATTTTTATGTTCTATGTCGGTTTTAACCCGTAGAACCATTTCTCCTTCATCTGTTTCTGGCATTTTCTCCCATAATTTCAGGTTCTCTTCCACTGGTGCATCACGGTGGGGGCAACTTTTAGAAGAATCTTTAAGCTCCTTGAACACATTTCCTGGACAGGTGCACATGTAGGCTGCACCTATTTTAATGAGTTTAAGTGCATGTTCATAGTAGATCTCCATCCGGTCGGACTGGATGATCTCTTCATCCCACTTGACACCCATCCAGTGCAGGTCTTCAGGTATCATCTGGTAACTTTCAGAGTCAACCCTACGAGGGTCTGTGTCCTCAACCCTAAGGATTAACTTACCCCCGTATCGTTTCCGGTATTCCTGGTTTAAAACTGCTGCCCGTGCATGTCCTATATGTAGGGGTCCGGATGGATTTGGTGCAAAACGTAGTACTACCTCACCTTCCACCTCAGGCAGGTCAACTAATCCCTTGACCTTCTCCACTTTCTTCTCCTGATAACCACCCAATTCTTCCAGTTCCTTGGTCTGAACATCCACAGGCATCTTGTTGATGGCTCCAACTATCTGTGCTGCGGTTTTAGAAACTTGCCCTGCATCCTGACGGTACTCGGGGTGTTTGCTCATTATCATCCCTATAACTGCTCCGGGCTGTGCCTGGCCTCCGTGTTTAGCTGCATTGATAAGAGCGTACTTTCGAATGATTTCTTCCAGTTTCTCCATTGATAATCACTTCATTTTTTTGGTCGTTTTTATGAGACCAGTGAAATTTTATTCGCTTAAAAAATATTTGCTGTATTTTACTAAAAATTATTCTGTATTTTACTAAAAATTATTCTGTATTTTGCTAGAATTCTGTATTTTGCTATTCTGTATTACGCTATTCTGTATTATGTCTAAAAATTATTTGCTGAATAAAAAATAAGGGGGAATAATTAAAAAAATAATAATTTAGAGGTTAGTGGCTGCGTTCCAGTACAAAGTCAGCTACACGCAGGAGGGATTCCTTGGCTGGGCTGTCATCCAGGATGTCCAGTAACTTTTTGGCCTGGTTAACATCTTCCTGTGCCACCTTCCATGCGTAGTGTATGGAACCGTATTTTTCCAGGATATCCATTGCCTCAGAAACATTCTCATCACCATCTTCTTTAAGGATGGTGAGTAATCTTTCCCTGTCATCAGGTGTGGCCTGGCTTAGGGCGTGCACCACCAGTAGGGTCATTTTACCCTCTACTATGTCACTGCCCACTGGTTTTCCCAGATCCTCTTCACTGCTGGCCACATCCAGGTAATCATCCTGTATCTGGAAGGCCATACCAATCAAACGACCATACTCAGCCAGGGCTTCCACCTGTTCTGGTGTTCCCCCACCCAGTATGGCTCCTGCTTTGGTGGCTGCGGCAATGAGTGCTGCGGTTTTCTTGTAGATCATGGTCAGATATTCTTCTTCCCGGACATCAGTGCGCTCGGCAAATCCCATATCCATTGCCTGGCCTTCGCAGATCTTCACACAGCTATCCACCACAGTGTGCAGTGCCGGTAATATTTTCTCGGGTGCAACACCATCTTCCTCACTTTTGAGGACTGTGGAGAATGCCTTGGAGAAGAGGGTGTCCCCGGCCAGGATGGCCATGGGTTCCCCCCACAATACGTGTACTGAGGGTTTTCCCCTTCTTTTCTCATCCTGGTCCATGATATCATCATGAATCAGACTAAAGGTGTGGATGAGTTCCACGGCAGCTCCGGTTTTCAGGGCGGATCCAACTGGCCCTCCCACTGCTTCTGAGCTCAAAACCACCAGGGATGGTCTAAGTTTTTTCCCACCGGCTTTAACCAGATGTTCTGATGCCTGTTGGAGTGCTTCTGGGTCCACTGTTTCCAGGGCCATGGTTATCTCCTGATCTATGTCTGCAGAGTATCTTTTGAGGATCTCGGTTACTTCCAGTTTTACTTCCATTAAACTCCTCCGTTGAAAACCTGTGCCTGTCCATTTCTTAGTACGTGAATATCGTTACCCATCTTGTATCCTTCTTCCTCGGCTAGTTCGGTGTAGGCGGCTAGCATTTCCAGGTCACCGTGGGATGGTATGATATGCTCGGGTTGGAGCATGCGTATGAAGTCACGGTGGTCTTCTCTGCCTGCGTGGCCTGACACGTGGGCGTTAGTATAAATTCGTGCCCCGTTACCTTTTAAACGTCGCTCCATGAGGTTTCGGTTTGCGGCGTTGGTAGGGTTGGGTATGATTGGTGCGCTGATAACCACGTTATCACCCTGGGCCACGTTGAAGTGGGTTCTTCCACTGGCTATTCTGGGTAGTAATGCATCAGGTTCTCCCTGGTGTCCGGTGGTTACCAGTATGTAATCAGAGCGATTCTCCTCAGCACGGGCAAGTGCCCGGTTCACTGATTTAGGGCTGCCGAAGAGGCTTGCACCGGCAGGTAGGTTTAGAATTCCCATTTTTTCAGCTATACTCCCGAATCGTTCCATGGATCTTCCCAGGAGGAGGATCTTCCGGTCGCTTTCCTGGGCAATGTTACATATAGCCTGGATACGTTCAATATGACTGGAGAATGTGGTTA
Organism: Methanobacterium sp.; assembly: GCF_016217785.1. Classification (NCBI taxonomy): domain Archaea; kingdom Methanobacteriati; phylum Methanobacteriota; class Methanobacteria; order Methanobacteriales; family Methanobacteriaceae; genus Methanobacterium; species Methanobacterium sp. The sequence goes on along the minus strand of NZ_JACRGA010000010.1, from coordinate 89,629 downwards.
CCAGTAATCCTTCATTGGAAGGGAGCATGTCCTTCATTATGTCTTCCAGGACTATTCGTGCCACTTTCTCAGAGTGGGTTTTCTCCTGTTTGGTCTCGGTCATTCTGGTGGTTTCCACAATTAATGCCAGGACTCCCTGCCTTCCCAGTTGCCTTAAGCGTTCGTAATCCGGGGGTGGGCTGAGCATCATATGATTGTCGAATTTGTAATCATTGGCATAGACAATAATACCCTCTGATGTGTGCAGTACTGGATGTACTGCCTGGGGTATACTGTGGGTGGTGTGCACAAATTCCAGGGTTATATCAGGGGAAAGCTGCATTTTCTCTCCAGAGTTTAATACCTGCAGAGGATTGGAAACCTCGAATTTTCGTTCCTGTTTTATACTGTTTTCCACCAGTGCCAGGGTGTAGGGTGTTCCAATGAGGGGTGCGTCATATCGGTGGGCTAGTTTAGCAACTGCTCCAATGTGGTCCAGGTGTCCGTGGCTGAATACTATGGCCCTCACCTTTCCATCCACATCCTTCATCAGGGTGTCGTCAGGGATTACTCCCCTTTCAATGAGGTCCAGGCTGTGCATACGGGCTATGTCGGTGTCTTCATGGATGTGGATCCTGTCCAGGTTGATTCCCATGTCAAATATAACTACATCATCCCCCACTTTAACTGCGGACATGTTTTTGCCCACTTCTTCGTATCCTCCAATGGCGATTACTTCCACACTCATAAGGATGACCTCCTTGCATAAATTTTTGTTTCATAGCCCCTTTCCTGGAGCCATTCTTTAGTTTTTCCCTGGATTACCAGGTCCGTTTTTTGCAGTTCTTCTAATTTGGATGCTCCCACCAGGAACATGGCCACTCGGATTTCTGCCAGGAATTTTTGGAAGAATGAAAGCAGTGCTTCCCCACCAAGGTATGATGCTTTGAGAACTGGTAATGCCATTCCCACAGCATCTGCCCCTAAGGCCAGGGCTTTGACTGCTTCTAATCCGTTTCTTATCCCTCCAGAGGATATTACTGGTATCTGAACTGACTGGCTGACTTCCGCTGTGCTTGCTGCGGTGGGTATGCCCCAGTCCCAGTAGAGTTCGCCCATGTTTTTATCACGGGATCGGTAGGTTTCTACTGCTGCCCAGCTTGTTCCTCCGGCTCCGGCCACGTCGATGGCTTTAACACCTGCATTTTCCAGTGCCCGGGCGTCGTTTCCACTGATACCTGCACCGGTTTCCTTGGCTATCACTGGTATGTTCATGATTTCCACGGTTTTCTGGATGTTTTCCAGGTATCCTCTGGTGTCCAAATCTCCCTCGGGCTGGATGGCCTCCTGTAGTGGGTTTAGGTGGATGGCCAGTGCATCCAGGTCCATCATTTGGCTTGCCTCGCGGGCTTGTTCCATCTGAGGAGCCCCGATATTACCGATTAGTAGTGCATCTGGAGCTTCTTCACGGGCCACAGTGTAGGTAGATGCCAGTTCCGGGTTTTCTACTGCTGCTCTCTGGCTTCCGAGTCCCATGCCTATGTTGAGTTTTTGTGCTACTTGGGCCAGTTTCTGGTTTACTTTTGTTGAGGAGGGGTGTCCTCCGGTGATGGCGGTTATTATTAGAGGCGCATCCATATTTTTCCCTAATAAGGATGTGGATAAATCTATTTCTTCCTGGTTTACTTCAGGAAGGGCCTTGTGGACAAGTTCCACATCTTTAAATCCTGTTTTTTTATGGTATTCCACATCGCTGTGGGTACATAATAGCAAATGCTCTAATTTTCTATCTGAAATCATAATCTCTTCCTTTTCGTCTAATTCTCACTTTTTTACTATTTCTAATTGTAATTCCTTCTTTTATTCTCTTGAATATCGATTTTTAATGATTTATGCTCTTGAATCTATTTTTACTCTTGAATCAATCTTTGATTTTTTTATGAACTCTTTTATGGGGGTTAAATTCTTTCTTTGCTAATGATTTATGCTCTTGAATCTTACTAAGGAATTCATATTCTTGATTTTTTACTAATGAGGTTTATAACTCTTGAATTTTTACTCTTGAATCTTTATTAATGATTTTATACTCTTCTGAATATAATCTAGAATTCTGAAATGAATTCTTATTCCTAATTGAATTCCTTTTTTTAATGATTTATAATTTCAATGAATTTAATACTCTTAAATATAATTCTGTATTTCGGTAATGAATCTTATTCGTGAATTGTTCTTTTTTTAATGATTTACGATTTTAAATGATTTATACATTGAGTTATACCTATTTTATTTCCAATGAATTTGTGAATTTGAATTTGATTAAATCAGGGGAGTGAATAATTGTATTGGATATGTGTCTTTATGGTGTATTGGATATGTGTCTTCATGGTATCAGGGATACTATCTGTATTTATGATATCTGTTCAGGATTATTTGCGGATAATGGTTCCCCTGACTTTTTCCCCCTTCAGGGCACTTTCCAGCAATCCTTCACAATCGGCATTGATTATTTCCGATTCTATTCCTTTATCAGCCAGTTCCAGTAGTTCTGCCAGTTTTCCAGCCATTCCCCCGGTTACATCAACGGTTCGTGCTCCCTCCAGGAATTTCAGATCCTCCAGGGAATTTACCACTTCCAGAAGCTGGGCCTGGGAATGTGTTTTGGGGTCGCGGTCGTATATTCCATCCACATCTGAGCTCAGTATGATCCTCTCAGGCTTCAGTTTCTCCGATAGGTAATTAACCAGCTGGTCACCGGATACCACGGCCATCTGAATACTTTCATCGGTATCCAGGACCACATCCCCGTGTAGGACTGGTACCAGTCCCATTTCCAGGTATTTTTCCACTATTTCCAGGTTAGCCGATTTGATCCGCTTATTCTCGGTTGTTATGAATGATGATGGTGGTACTGCCACTGCTGGAATTTGATATTTCAACAGATAGTGACATACGAAATGATTGAGAATTTTAACCGAGTTCTGGGTTAGGGTGAATCCTATTTTTTTCTCTTGGAGTTCTTCTGTGGAATTGATGGGGCTGCCAATTTCATATTTCCTGGCGTGAAGATGACCGAAACTGCCGGCTCCGTGGATTATTATGAGTTTCCCTATATTTGCCCGGGCTATTTCCTGGGCTATACGATCCAGATTAACCGGGTTCAGGGTGGGTTTGGTGGCATCTTTGCGGGTGATTACACTTCCACCCAGTTTCAGGATAATCATAATACACCACACTTCATCATAATACACCACACTTCATCATAACACCATTCATTTGAATTATAATTGCGGCCTCTGTTACTCACCAGGTCACCCCTTTTGATGATATTCCAACCTGGAATGCGTTTTCAACTGATTCAAGTTCTTCCAATACTTCCCTAGTTTTCCCGGGACAGTATGCTATGATACTACCCCCTCCACCTGCCCCGGTTAGTTTGGAACCCGTGGCTCCTGCACGGCGTGCGTGGTATACCAGGCGGGATAGTTCGGTGGTGTTAACTCCCAGTGCATCCAGGAGTCCCTGGTTGATGTTCATCAATTCACCTACCTGTTTTTCCTCTCCTCTGGTGATGGATTCCCGGGCCTGGTTGGTCAACTTTTCCATGACATCCAGGAGGGGATTTATTATGGTGGGGTGTGCCTGGCGGAGTTTGCGGACTCCTTCCACCAGGATCCCGGTGTTACCGGGTTGTGAGGTGTAACCCACTACCAGGGGCATTTCCAGGGCTGGTTTTATTCTTACTGCTCCTCTTTCACGTGTGAAGTAGAGGAATCCTCCCAGGGTGGATACCGTGGTGTCCAGTGGGCTTGCTGCTCCCTGAACTTCTAATTCAACCTGATGACCCATCTGGGCCAGGTTTTCCAGGGATAGTTCCTGGCCTTTGTAGCGTGCTGCTGCGGCCAGGGTGGCTATAGTGATGGCAGCGGATGATCCCAGTCCTGCACCGATTGGTATTTCCAGGTTCACGGTTATATCCAGACCATGGTCCAGTGATGATCCTAGATCTGTTTGAGACAGTGCACTCTTGATGAATTTCATTATCCCGACATCCGTGGTGCCGGGTTTTTGATCCACCTCGCCTTCACTGTTTAATTGACTTACATCACCAGTTTCTGTATTTATTACACCGTAAACGTTCAATTCAGGGATTTTCACCTGTATGTGATCGTTGCTTCCTTCACGGATGGTTACACTGGCTCTTTTATCAACTGCCACTGCTATGGCGGGTTTTCCGTAGACAACAGCGTGTTCTCCAAAAAGAATAGCCTTGCCTGGTGCAGATGCCCTGACTGTCATTGGATTGAACTCCGTTCACTAAATCTGTCCAAATAATATTCTATCCTTACAATAATTCTATCACAATAACTCTATCCTTACAATAACCCCTTCCCTTAATATTTTTCCCTGAAATGATTATCTATGAGTTTTAATACCTGGTTTTTTGTATTTAATTTCATTATTACTATTTTTCAGACCATTTAATGTTTCAAAGAATTTAATGTACTTTTTTAAAAGATTTGATGCCCTTTGTTAATTAAATGGGGAGTCATAATTTAATAGATTATTTTTTTTATAATCTATAAATGGAAGTTTAAATGGAAGTTCAGATTTTAAGTTTATCTTATTCCACAATCATCTAGTTATCTTTATAATCCTATTCTAGTATCCGTTATATTCTATTTTCTAGTACCCTTTACATTCTATTTTCTAGTATCCTTTGCATCTATTCTAGTTTTTGTCCCATTGAACACTGCAGATACTATTTGAATACTGCGGAGCCATATCCCACCACGGAAGTGTAGTCTCCACTGGTATCGCCACTGGTGGCGTACTTTAGGATGCTGGCTTCATGGGCCCCCATACCCCTTGATGCTTCAATGGTGGCGGCCACTGGCCCGTAACCACACATGGTTACATTGAACTGCTGTATCCTTTGCATCATTTCCAGTTCATCCATGGCAGCAATGGATTCCAGGACTTTCTTATCATGTGCCTTGGCCACATCATGGGGCTGGTAATGGGTGAAGTCTGTGCTGGCAATTACCACCAGGTCCCGTTTCAGTTTACTTGCAGTGTGACTTATGGATTCTCCCAGTTCTCTGGCGGTTTCCAGGTCCTGCATCATCATACACACCGGGACCATCTGGAAATCCGGGCTGATTTCCTGGAGGAAGGGTAGTTGAACTTCACAGCTGTGTTCCTGTACATGGGCTGATGGATCATCATCCAGTAAGGGGTAATAGTTCAACAGTTCCTTAGCGAACTGGTGGTCTATTCCCACTTCTCCCAGGGGTGTTTGCCATGAGCCTTCAGTCATGGTGGAAAGTCCGGATCCAATACCGGTGTGGTTGGGACACAGTATAACCACGGTTTCGGGCATGCCGTCTTCTGCCAGTTCCAGGTAGGAGCAGGCAGCAATTGGCCCTGAATACAGGTAACCTGCATGAGGGGCTATTAATCCTTTAATACTCCTCTTATTCCCTATTTCCCCTGGTAGTCTACCGGGTCCTAATTTATGCTGGTAACACCATTTAATCCTCTTTCTCAATGAATCTTCATCTGATTCATAGAACATCCCTGCTACTGCAGGTTTTCTAATCATAGAAAATCCCCCGTTTAGCATATAGGTTTCTTATTACCTACTTTTACCAATTTTTTTTTAAGATTATTAAAGAGCTTTAATATATTATCAATCACTAAAGAGCTTTAACATTGTAAATTGGGAGTTATTATGAGAATTATGGGTTAATACCAGTCTAATTTTGATATTAATGGGGTAATAATTTGGATATTAATTGGGTAATGATTATTCAAGTGGTAGAATGTTACCTTGCACAGTGGTATCAAATTAACATCCCCTTGAATCAGGAGGGCATTACCATCATGGTGCTGATGAGATCTCCTCCCATGTAATGGGGGGATTGAATTAAATACTTCTTATAGGATAAATATCTTCTTATAAGATAAGATACCGTCTTATAGGACAATATACCACCTTATAGGATAAGATACCACCTTATAGGATAAGATACCACCTTATAGGATAAGATATTCCATGTTCCAAATGGGTGTAAACAAGGACGAATCGGCCTAGTATGTAAATCCATCTGAAGACGTGAACAGACCGTTTTTCATTTAGATTCTAAAATCATCCGGTTGTCCACAAATCCCATGTACCACAAATCCCATGTAATTTTAATATGCAAATCCAATGCCATTATCCATCAAATCATCCGAAAATCAAAGGGCCATTAACAGAACCCTTAAAAATTTTTAAGAGATCTGATGGAATATTTATGTTTAGGGGGTCCCTTTATGGGTTCCCCTATGGATTATACATTTATATTTTGAGTTCGAATTCTGATGGGAGAATATCCAGGTCCTCTTCAGGAGCCAGTACTTCTCTTTCCCGTAGTATCTGTCGGGCCATTAACCAGTATACTAATGCGATTGCTTTTCTTCCTTTGTTGTTTACTGGTATGACTATGTCCACGTTGCCCAGGAGGTTTTCTGTGTCACATAATGCCACTACAGGTAGTCCTATCTGTTTTGCTTCGATTATAGCCTGTGAGTCGCTTCTGGGGTCAGTTACCATTAACACTTCGGGTTCTATGAACTTCCCGTAGTTGGGGTTGGTTAATGTTCCGGGTATGAACCTTCCAGGGATGGTTCGGGCTCCGGTGAGTTCTCCGAATCTGCGCACTGGTGTCTGACCGTACTGTCGGGTTGACACTGCCAGTATGTCTCCTGGGTCGAATTTTGCCAGGAATTTGGCGGCTGATACGATTCTATCGTTGGTTTTTCGCACATCTAAGACGTACAGTCCATCTGCTCGTACACGGTATATGTAACGTTCCATGTCCTTAGTCTTCTGTTGTGTTCCTATGTGTAATCCTGCTGCTAAATATTTGTCTAATGGAATTAGTAGTTCTGACAACTTACCACCTCTATATATAAGTCCTTTCGTATTTCAATTATCTTAATAGTTAAATTTGAGGAAGTTTATCCGGTTAAGGTAACTTTATTTATCCTTTTTTTATGGGAAATTTCTTTTGATAAATCTGCATAAGGGGGGTTTTCTTTTAATCCTGGTATAATAAAATTTTTTTTAATATGGTAGAAATTTTATCCCCCAATTAGTAGAATGGATTTATTCCTCTTTTTTTTACTATTTGGAATTTGATTTTTATTCTTCTTCAACTTTAACTGCTTCGTTGGGACATACGTCCATGCAAACTTCGCAAAGGCTGCAGTCTTCCTTATTTTTTACTACGATTTTGTCGCCTTCTAAGATCAGTACTTCCATGGGACATACATCCACACATTCAGCACAGTCTGCTCCGTCGCAGTTATCGTGGTTGATTGTTATTTTAACCATTTGAAGATTCTCCTTGAATTATAAATTTATTTTCCACATCCCTAAGGTGCGTGTGAATATTAATTCTTAAACATTTAATGGGTAATTTTTACCAATTAATGGACGTTAAACCCACTGATGAACTAAAAACCCACTGATGAGCTATTTTTTTAGCCATCCGAATATTTTCAAACTATATCCCGAACCTCATAAAATTCCTGATTTCATTACACAGGTAGAGATGGTTTTTGATATTACCAGATGATATCTGCCATCTGGGGGTTGCTCATTTCCTCTTCGATACGGATGAGTTCGTTGAGTTTTGCTATTCTTTCCCCGCCCAGTGCCCCGGTTTTGATGATGGGACAGCTCCAGGCTACTGCCAGGTGGGCTATGGTATCATCGGTGGTTTCACCGGATCGGTGGGATACTACTGGTACGTACCTGTTGGTTCGGGCCAGGTTCACAGTGGCGTAGGTGTCACTGAGGGTTCCGATCTGGTTGGGTTTGATGATTATGGAGTTACCTGCAGATTTTTCTATTCCTTCAGCCAGTATATCGGCGTTGGTTACGAATATGTCATCTCCACAGATTAAACATTTCCGACCGGCTTTCTTAGTTATGTCTGCGAATCCCTGGAAGTCTCCTTCTCGGATGGGGTCTTCAACAAAGAACATTCCGTAGGTGTCTATGATTTGGTTGACGTAGTCTACCTGTTCTCCGGTGTCCCTTTTAACTCCTTCTTTTTTGTAAACGTATTTTTCAGCGTCAGCATCCCAGAATTCACTGGCGGCCATGTCCAGGCATGGTTTTACCAGCACACCAGTCTCGTCAGACACTTCCTCACAGGATGAGGCCTGGATTTCCAGGGCTTCCTGGTTGGTGAGGTTGGGTGCCCATCCTCCTTCGTCTCCTTTTCCACCGGTGAATAGGGAGTCTTTGGCTACAATTTTTTCCCTTATTCTTTTGTGTACAGCGGCATTGGTGAACACTGCTTCGGTGATGTTTTCCGCACCCACTGGCAGGACCAGGAATTCCTGGATGTCAGGGGCGTTACGACCGGCGTGTGCTCCTCCGTTGATCATGTTTCCCAGTGGGTAGGGTATTGCCGATGGCATGTTACCCCCGAGGAATCTGTACAGTGGTAGGTTGTAGGATGCGGCTGCGGCTTTGGATACTGCCATGGATACTGCCACGGTGGTGTTACCGCCTATGGCGGATAAGTTTTCGGTGCCGTCAATTTCCTTTAAAACCAGATCTATCTCCTGAAGGTCCTCGGCGTCCATGCCGATGAGTTCAGCGGAGATTATATCCTCTACTTCTTCTATAATACCATCTACCCCTCCGGTGGGGAATGAGACCACTTCACGAACTCCGGTACTGGCTCCGCTTGGTGCAGCTGCCCTTCCGAATCCGTTCCAGGTGATTACATCCACTTCCAGGGTTGGGTTTCCTCTGCTATCTAAAATTTTTCTAACCCGGATGTCTTCAATAACACTATCCATTAAAAAACACCTCTTCAATAAAAAAATAGTGGTTTTTTAGTTCATTTGATTATATAATGATTCTTATCCTAATGAGCCCTACATGTAATATATAAACAGAATCTAATCTGTTTGCAAGGGCCGAACATCTAATGGGAGTACTTTTTTGTCAAGCTCAATAACTGCGATGTCAATTGTATCCATATCAGGGGTTACATCCACCATTGGCTTTGCTCCCATGGAAAGCTGTAATGCTCGGGCACCGATTAGTCTGGCCCTTTCAAAACGGTTTAATTTTTTACTTGCCATGGTTTTTCTCCTCTTCTTTTTATTTTGGTGAAATAAAATTTTTTTTAGTTAGATAAGAGTAATAGTAATGGGGCCGCCGAGATTTGAACTCGGGTCGCCAGCATTCCGGTGAATTGACCATCCCCGTTCCAGTTGTAAGAAATCCCCTTTGGGAATAAATTCCACTCTAGGTTAAAGAGAGAACTCTGTTCCTGGAAACTTCTTTCAATGGCTGGGAGGATGGACCATGCTACCCTACGGCCCCTACCAAACTTCTACATGGGCGATGAACATTCTCCGGCAACAGTACTTATTTAGTCCCAGATCATCCAGGACCTCTTTGGGATCCTCTCCCATTTCAGTCCTTTTCTGGAAATCTTCAAAGTAGGCTGATATTACCTTACCACAGCTCAAACATCTTACTGGAATCATGTTCTCCTCTTTTTACTATAAATCCTCATGTTATTTATAAATTTAGTATAAAATAATGGGGTTATGAATTTATCGGTAACTCTTCTGCCTGCGGGCTCGGGCACCGCGACCACCGTATTTTTTGGGTTCTGATCTTCGGGGGTCTCCTACCAGCATGGTACGGTCGTATTGACTGAACTTTTCTTTGAGTTCAATGTCTCCAGTCCACTGTACCAGGCCCTTGGCAATTACCATACGGGCGGCTTCTGCCTGTCCCATAACTCCGCCACCGATGACTTTAACATCTATGTCCACCTGGTCTATTAAGTCTCCAGCTAGGGTGAGGGGTTCGTTGATCTTCAAGCGTGCCAGTTCTGGGTCGTATAGTTCCACTGGTCGTTTGTTGATACGCACTCGGCCTTTACCTTCTCTGAATTTGCCCCGGGCGATGGCTGTTTTTCTTTTTCCACTAGTGTGAATAACCTTCTTCATAATTACACTTCCTCACTTAGAATTTGGCTCCGAGTAGTTGGGATATTCTTCCCAGTTCCACTGACTTGGAGATGTTTTTGGGCTGAGCTTCGTCTAACTGGCCGATTTCTTCGCTGGCAAATTCCATAGGTATTCCCACGTGAACTCGAAGACCCCTTAATGCTTCCCTTCCCTTAGGCTGTTTGTAGGGTAACATTCCCCTTACAGTTCTTCGGAATATGTCGTCAGGTCTGCGTGGGTATTTTGGTCCCATTCTTCGTGGGTTGGATATGCTGGCCCGGTCTAGTCTTTGTTTGTATTTTGCGTAGGCCCAATCCTTGTTACCAGAAATTATAATCTTTTCTGCATTTAAAACTGTTACCCGTTCCCCAGAGAGAAGTTTCTTACTGACTGTACTTGCCAGTCTTCCCAGGACGAGTCCTTCTCCATCTATTATCATTTTAACACCTTTATTATTGAATAATTTTTACTCCGCTTCCCTTTGGATTTTCTTCCAGGAGAAGGGGGATGTCCAGGCATTTGCCACCTGCACTTACAATTTTATCTTCTGCCTGCTTTGAGAAGTCCAGTGCTGCTACTTGGACTTTGTGGTCCATTGCTCCGCTTCCCAGGACTTTTCCAGGTACCAGTACAATTTCATCATCACTGGTGTATCTGTTTATTCTGGAAAGGTTAACCTCTGCCTGACTGCGGGTGGATTTTTCTAGCCTTTTAGCCAGGTTCCTCCAGAGAGGTGCTTCTTCCTGGCGGGCTTTTTCTTTGAGGATCTTTATGAGTTGGTTAATTTGGGGGTTAGTTTTCATAGTTAACTTCCTCCTTCTTCACAAAAAGTAACGATTTTATCAGCTTTTTCTGATAATATATCGCATGCTAAAGTTAGCACATCTATAGGAGATAGTGAACCGTCGGTTTCAATGCGGAAGATGAATTTATCCTCCACAATCTCTACGGTAATGGCATTGTTCTGGCAGTCCTTAACACAGGTCCTGCACATGGAACAGTTTTCCAGGTCCACCACCATTATCTGGTTATTTTTCTCATCAAATTCCAGGACATTTCTGGGGCATTCTTTCACACAGTCCAGACATGCCTCGCATTTATCCGGGTCTATCTTGATCTCAGGATAATTTTTGTAAGCACAGGTGGTGGTTGGCTGCCATTTAGCATGCTCCTCACCCAATCCTAACTGTGCTATAGCTTCCAGTTCCACTTCTTCTCCTTCTTTGAGTTTTACCAGTGGAATGGTGTCCAGGACAGGTTTTAGATTAGGGTCCTCTGATTTGAGATCCCCTGAATAGAGTGTTTTCGGTCCTTTACCTTTTAAGACTAGGGATACACTGCAACGGGAACATTGCCCTTCACAGTCACAGTCTTCTGCCAGTACCAGTGATTCCAGGTCTGTGGTGAGTGGTACCAGTCCCAGTCGGTGGGCCAATGCTTCGTCAAATATACGTGCATCGTTTTTTAAGAACTGCACAGATTCAATGGCCAATGTGGGTACTTCCACCATGCAGATCCGGCGCAGGGCATTGACCATACTAACATCCACACCATCCACGGTGAAGATTAACTGGTCATTTTCCCTGTTTTTAATTTCTATCTCCATTCTAGACACTTCGCGTTTTATACCCTTCTACCCCTTTTACCACCGGGTCTTCCTGTACCATCGTGGGGGATGGGTGTTACATCTTCAATCTTTCCGATCTTGATTCCGGCACGGGCCAGTGCTCGGATGGTTGCCTGTGCTCCAGGTCCGGGTGAGCGTGGTCCGTTTCCACCAGGTGCTCGCACTTTAATGTGCAGGCCTACTATTCCCTTTTCCTTTACATCATCTGCTGCTCGACTTGCTGCTTCCATTGCTGCAAAGGGTGATGATTCCTGTCTGTCGGCCCGGACAACTTTACCACCAGACCATTGGCTGATGGTTTCTGCTCCGGTAACATCGGTGATGGTGATGATGGTATTGTTAAAGGATGAGTATACGTTGGCTACTCCCCATTTTTCTTTCGTTTTTTCTGCCATGTTATCACCTTACCTCCTATTTCTCCTTCCTCTTCCTCGATATGAGTCCCTTTTTGGTCTTTCCTTTTTAGGTTTTTCCTTTTTAGGTGTTTCAGGGATTTTGAGTTTTATAACTGCTGAACCTGGATAGTATCCAATTAGTTCTTCTTCTCCTCTTTTTACCAGGTAACTGGGGGAGTCGATCTTCCGGTTGTTCATGGCGATGTGTCCGTGAACCACGAATACTCTTGCTTCTTTGGCAGTGTATGCCAGTCCTTTCCGGTGAACCATGGTCTGCAGTCGGCGGCGTAGCACATCTTCCACAGTCAGGTCCAGAACAGCTTCCAGTTTAGCGTTCTCGGGTAGTACACCTAATCGTATCAGGTGGTTCAGGAGTTGCTGTCTTTCCTGGGAGGTGTGTTCACTGGACATACCCAGAAGTTCCCTGGCATCTCTCCTGTACCTTTTAATCATGGTTTCGGCTTTCCAAACTTCTTTCTTGTTTTTTAAGCCGTATTTTTGTACTAATTTGTTTTCCTGTTTTATGCGGTCTGCATTCCAGGGGTGTGAAGGGGTATCGTATTGTTTCCTAGCCTTTCTTGGATGTCCCATGTTAATCGTCTCCTGACTTTATCCTCTTCTTCTCCTTCTAACTCCAACGGAGCTTCCTTTACGGAAGGTGGATTTGGTTCTCTGACCCCTTACTGGTAGTCCCACTTCGTGTCTTCGTCCTTTGTAACTTCGGGTTTTCTTCATCCTGTTGAGATCATCCCGGAGACACATCACCAGATCTGATTCTATGAGGTGGGTTGTCTGGCCAGTTTCATAGTCATTACGACGGTTAAGCATCCATTCAGGTATTATATCATTTTTAGGATTTTTCACAGCTTCTTCCAGGCGTAGGACTTCTTCATCTGGTAAATATCCTATTTTCTGGTTTGGATCAAAATCCATGGTGGTGCAGATTGCACTGGATAATGCCTTGCCCACTCCCTTTATATCGGTCAGGGCGTTTACTATGGTCTTGTTCCCGTTTACGTCTTTACGGGCGATCCGGACCATATGTTTGAAATCTTCTTCCATTTTAAAATTTCCTCCATTATATGCTACTAATTTTTTTTTATCTCTGGGGTTCATGCGGATCATCAGTCCCAAACCGGTTTAGGTTGGCTGAAACTTTACTTGAATCCCCGTAATTGAGTTTAATTGATTATGATTCATTAATGATCATTCAATTGTCATTCAATTATTTCATTAAATTCAAATTTATCATCTAACTATCAAATTTATCATCTAACTATATTACTTAACAAAATATGTTTTGATGAAACGCCGGGACTGGGATTTGAACCCAGGCGGAGCAAAGCTCCACAAGATTTCCAGTCTTGCGCCTTACCAGGCTAGACTATCCCGGCATAAGATTATATTCTTCTTTTTGTGTAATATAAAGTCTTTGCTGATTTTTTATTGAATATTCTACTTATCTGGTGTGAGAACAGATATTCTACTGGTTTGTTGTGTATATTAAAAACCCATTAATATTTATTTGGGGTTGGGGTGGGAGTCCGGGAAAGAGTAGATTATATTTTTTTTTACTTCCACATCATTGGGTATGTTCCAGGTTCCATAAAAACCTTTTTTATATTCACCATGATGCCCTTATCTGCCTGGTCAATTTCAGTGGTTGTGGCCATTGCCTCACCAGCAGCTACCAGTTCACCCTTAAGGGTTAAAACTGCCAGGGTTTCCTTCCTCTTAATACCTTCACTCAACTCTAAGATTCCACCTGCTGCCAGATCCGCACCGTGACACAGTGCGTCTACTGCCGAATCCCTTACCACCACTTTTTTAAGGTGGCTGGCCGCCCTTTCCATAGGGAGCACACACTCCCGGAGTGGTGCCTCATCATCATCTTCTTTCCAATAATGGTAGGCATCATTGACGTCCTGCAGGGTTTTAAGGGTTTCATCCTCTGTAAAGTCTGCCACCCGTGTTCGGCGGAGTTCTGCCATGTGGGCTCCGCATCCTAATGCTTCGCCAATATCGTGACAGTACTTACGGATGTAGGTACCGGCCTCGCAGCCGATCCTAAACAGTGCATCCTGACCATCTATTTCCAGGATGTTAATATAGTAGATAGTCCGTACCCGGAGTTCTCTTTTGACTGCTGAACGCAGGGGTGGGGTTTGGAATATTTTACCAGTGAACTCCTCCAGGATACCTCGAATACGTGGCTCACCCACATCTTCGTGCAGGCGCATCAGGCATACGTATTCTTTGGGTGCTTCCAGGAGTAGTTGTATGGCTCTGGTTGCCGTGTCAATTCCAATGGGCAGCACACCGGTGACCCTGGGATCCAGGGTTCCGCCGTGACCTGTTTTCTCACAAAAGAGAATCCTTTTAACCCATGCATCAATTTCATGGGATGTGGGACCTGAGGGCTTATCCAGGTTGATAATCCCCCGGGACAGGTGCTCCTCAAGGGGCCGTTCTTCCGGTTTACAACCGTATTGGGGATCTGTTTCCCCGTAGGCTTTTTGGAGGAGTTCTGCCATATGGATGAACCTTTTTATTATATCTTCAGAAATCTAATTTAAGCAATAGCTGCTTCAAATTCTTTTTTGATTTCTTCAGGATCTTCACTCTTGATTTCAATTACCTGGTCCAATGGTTCCAGGTGTTTTATGTTGCATCTGCGGTTTTTAACGGCACTTCCCATTACTTCCACAAATTTATCATCTATGATCTCGACTATTACACATTTTTCACCGGCTTCTCTTCCGGAGATTTTCATACAAATTCTTCCAACTTCTATTGCGGGCATTTGATCACCTCAGTTACTTTTACTATGATTTGGGCAACGCTATCCGCCTTAAAGGCGTGAGTGTTAATTACAATATCGTAGACATCCATGTTGTTAATGTCTATGTTGTGTATTTCCATGTACCGCTGGGCCTCACTGGCTTCTCGGGTTATGATCTCTTCTCGGGCAAGTTCAATGGATTTATTTTCCCTTTGGCTGATACGCTCTGCGCGAACATCCAGGGGTGCATTGCACCATACCTTCAAATCAGCATCTACAAAATAGGCTGAAATGCGACCTTCAACAATGAGATCATCAGCTTCGTCAGCTAATTTAGCCTGTCTCTGGTCTATTTCCTGGTCTATTTTCAGGTTTCCCTCGGCGAATTTGCTGAATTGGAGTACATCCATATCCCTTTCGGCAGCCATCTGACGGAATATGTCCCCTGCAGATATGTAGGGGATTCCTGTTTTTTCAGATAGTATGCGGGAGGTTGTACTTGTTCCGCTTCCAGCGGGTCCACCGATGGTTATGATCATTTAGGATCTATTCCTCAATATCTTCTTGAGTATTGCTCTCTTGAGATTCCAAGAGAGATCTGGCCTGATCTTTGTAAAACCTACGTGTGCATTCTGTGCATAGGTTACCACCGAATGGTCGGTTTGGTCTTTTTTTAGACTTGGCGAGTTTTCTTATCTGGTAAGGTCTTCCTCGTGGAACCCCATGTAACAGTTTACCACATTCAGCACAGTGGTGCTTTTTAGGTTTTTTCTTTTTGTAGTGGAGGACGGTTTCGCCTCCAGGGGTTCTACGGAATCTTCTTTTGTACGTACGTGATCTGTATCTTAACGCTGGCATTTTAATATCTCCTAGTATGTAAATTTAGTTAAAATATTTCCTGTGAATGAATTTAAAATGGGTGAACAAATAAACGATTTCCATTTTTAGAATTAATTCCCATTACTCTATGATCTATATTCCCCCACTCTTAAGTCCCATGAATTTTCGGAACAGTAAAGACATGGCAAATGAGCATAAAATGTACCATCCCAACCATTCAATGGCCATGTAGGGAACTCCAGGTGTCTGTTGGTAGAACATGTGGAACAGAGGAACCAGTAGGACGTAGAATACAAATGATGGTAATTCCACCACTAATTTGTTGATTGCAGGTTCAGCAGCCATCCACCAGAAGACCAGTAGTATGGGTATGAAGGTGACGATCATGGGTTTAAAGGAGTTCATCATCATCTCCTTCTGCAGGTTCATGAATTCTGCCTGTTTCTTCTGAACTTCTGCCATTGCTTTAGCATCACCTGATTTCTGGGCTGCCATGGTCTCCTTCTGGAAATCTTTCATTTCCTTCTGCAAAAACTGCAACCGGTCCTGGTCCACCAGTAGTTTGTTGGCCAGGGTTATGAAAAATGCTATTATGGTGGAGATTACGAACACACCTAACATGGGGCCAAACGTGTTGACCATTGGCATGAACACGAAGCTCAATGCACCGAAAATTGGTTGAGTTATAAATTCAAATGCCATTTTTTGTTCCTCTTATATCCCACAACGGGTTTTTTATCCCAAAATGTTTACTGAAGGGTTCTTACCCTATAAAATTCTTATCCAGGATTTCTTATCTATAAATGATTCTTACCTTATAAAACTCTATCTATGAATGGTTCTACCCTATAAGGTTTTTTTCATTTCCTCAACTGAACTTTCTAACTGGTCGTTGTGATTTTCTATGATCTTAACTGTGGCTCCGGTGTAAACTGCGTATGCCATGGCTGTGGCCCGGTTCATCTCCTGATGTAGGTTAATGTCCTGCAGGCGTTCTGTGTCTCTGATTCGGGTGGTGTCACTAACCCTGCGCATGAGTATTTCATCACCATCAGCTTCAATGAGTATGAACATGTCTGGCTGCAGTTCCTCCAGTACCCATTGAGGTAGGCCAGGTAGGAAACCTGAGGGAGTTTTAATGGTGCAGTGTGTGTCCACAATGGTGTTGGCTTTCTCCGCCCTTGCCCGTATGGTTCCAGCTGCTTTTTTCTGGACTTCTTTCTGGGTTTCAGGGGGGAGTTTGCGCATGGAATCCCGGTCTTCCACCAGTTTCATTTCCTGGGCTATTTCCAGCATAACATCACCGTAATTCACGTGAACGTAATCTGTTTCTTTTAGGGCATGTTGAAGCACGGTGGTGCTTCCTGATCCTGGTATTCCTGCAACTACAACAACTTTCATTTAATCACCTAAGAACTTCCTGAGCATTGGGTGCATGTCCATGAGCTGCTCCTGGGCTATTTCTTCATAGAGTTTGTATACAATACCCACAGTCAAGAGAACACCAGTTCCCCCTCCCAGTGCGCCTGTGAGATCAGCTCCAAAGGCCAGAAGACCTACGAAGGCACCTCCCAGGATTGTGATTGCGGGAATGTATTTTTTGAGTAGTCTTTCAAACTGGGTACGGCTACTCCTGAATCCAGGAATCTGCATTCCCATTCCATGTAATTGTTTGGCCACTGCTTTGGGTCCTATGTTACTCAGTTCCACCCATAGCCATGCAAATAACACACATGATGCTATGAATACCACACCATAAATTGCCACTTGCAGGGGGTTGGTCAGAATACTGGAAAGCCCATAAGGAGTGGTTAAATAATAGGCCACCCCACTAATGGCTTTACCATTGGATACTGTTCCTAGTATAGGGAATCCTAATTTCTGGAACAGGGCAGCGAATAGCTGCACGTTTAAGAGTAATGCGCTGGTTAATATAACCGGCATGTTACTGGCATAGATGAACTTTAATGGATATTTACCCCTGGCTCCCTTTACCCCTCCGAAGGATAATGGTATTTCCACCCGCATACTCTCAGCATAAACCACTACCAGGAACACTGCAACCACGGCAATGATTGGTATCAGTAGACTGAAGTCAGGTTGACTGGTGGTTAACAGGTATATGAATTGGGGTATGGCACCGGAAGGCACTCCTGGTGAGGTTGGTGAGGATAATGGATTTAAAGTTCCAATAATTATCTGGGCTGAAACACCGGCTGCGATGAATAATCCAACTCCACTTCCGAATCCCCATTTGGAGACCACTTCATCAAGGAAGATTATTAGTATTCCTCCAATGACGATCTGCAGGATCACGATCCACACAAATTCAGGTGATGATGTGGACAGTGCACCGGTGAGTACTAAAACTGAAGCTTCAAATATGGTGAATACAACTGCAAGGAGTTTCTGAGTTCCCTGGAAGAAAGCCTTATCATCATGCTGTGAGAGATCCAGATTCAGGATCTTACCTCCAACCAGGAGCTGGAGTATAATGGATGCTGATACAATCGGCCCAATACCCATGGTAATTATAGAACCAAAACTACCGGCCATAACCGCCCTCAACTGGGCAAATTGATCTACCGCAGTAGGGCTAAGACCGAATAAGGGTATTTGACTTAATATGAAGTAAAGTATCAGGATTACCCCGGTCCACTTTAATTTTTCTTTAAAGGGGACCCGGTAACTTGGTGATTTTACCTGGGGTAAATATGAGAAAATCGGCAGAAGAGCTTCCTTCAACAATTGTTTTCACTCCTTATAAGGGAACATGGAATATTTGAGTTACAGTTATTCTACTTAGAGACTGACTGCTTCTCCCCCATTTTCTTCAATTTTTCGAACAGCACTTGCAGAGAAGTGAGGTGCTTTAATGGTGAGAGATCTGGTGATCTTTCCTTTGCCCAGTACTTTATCGTATCCTAATTGGGTGACATCGATGATGATATTGTCACCTTCCTTCTGGGCTAATTCTTTTTCAACCAGTTTTTCTGCATTATCATCCAGATAATCCAGGTTCACAGTTTTAAACTTATTAATGGTTTTTTGTGGTCTTTTAAAACCGTGCTTACCATATCGGTCCGGGTCGAACTTAACTACCCAGGTCCACATATGTTTATGGCCTCCGGCTTTTCCTCTCCCACCACGGTGACCGGCTCCTCTTCTCTTCTTAGAGCAACCGCCCCCAATAGTTCGGGAGCCACGCAATTTCCGTATCTTACGGGTTCTTCTTATCATGATGTTCACCTTGAATGTGTCATTATATTAATAAAGGATTATTAATGGGTTAGATCATTTTTTTAATGAGTTGGGATATTTCTTCTCCCCTGTAACCCAGTGTTCCTCCTTCTTTGAAACTTTTCCGAATGTGACTGTAACCTTTTCGTGGAGGATGTAGTCTAAAGATTGGTTTCAAACCAGATTCTTCTAGTGTGGTTTCTCCATTTATGATTGCTTCGGATAGTTCCTCTGCTGAGGAGTAATCTCCAGTCATTGCTTCAGGAGTGAATCTTTCCCTTCCAGGGAATCGTCCTCTTTTTTCTATGAGTTGGGTTAGTGTTTCTGAGTCTATTTCACCCCAGGTTATGTAGTCCTTTCCTTTCCTGAGCATTCCCATGTAACTGTCATTTTCAGGTAAAAGGACTGCGTGATTTATTCTGGTTAGGCGGAGCATATCCAGGGTGTCGGATATGTCTCCCTTGATTCCAGTACGTCCCCTGACTCTTAATGCTATAATCATGATATCACCTTACTCCACACAGACGCCCAGTTTTTTAAGGTCTTTGGTTGGGGCTTTTACCATGCTTAACTTTTTAAGGGCATCGAATACTGCACCTGCAAAGTTGATGGTGGTCTGGGTCTGTCCCATGGTCTGAGACCATACATCGTCAATTCCAGCCAGTCCAAGTATGGTTTTACCCACGTTTCCAATTACCATTCCAACTCCACCAGGGGCGGGTATGAGGGTTACACGAACACTGCCTTTTTTACCTTCCACTTTGAAGGGTACGGTGTGTTCTCGTCCGCAGACACATCCCCAGTCACCGCATCCTCGACGGACTTTGATGACATTGTATTTGGCGTTGTCAACTGCTTTTCGTATGGCAGGACCTACTTCTTTGGCTTTACCCTGTCCCAATCCAACGTAACCGTTTTTGTTTCCCACTGCTACTATAACTCGGAAGTTCACTTTACGTCCGGATTTGTGCATTCTCTGCACCAGGTTAACATCCATGACCTCTTCTTCGAGATCTGGGAGCAGGGAATCCACAATTTCCAGTTCCATGATAGGTAGGCCACGATCGAATATCTCATCGATACTGGTTATCTGACCCTCCTTTACCATGCGACCTAGATTGGTTTTGGGTTCCCATTCTTCGGTGTTATAATCATTCATTATGATACCTCTTTTTCGATCTTTTCCTTGATACTTTGAAAGTGATCAGGTAAGTCCATGGGGGATAGTCCCCTCTGGATGTACTGGGAAAACTTTTTCTCCATTTCTGCCTTCTCCAATGATTGGGCATACTGGGAAATGTGTTCTCCTGTGATTCTGTCTTCAGAAGGAAGGATAACATCTTTGTGAGGTACGTCCAGACCGGCATCAATTGCTCCTTTAATGACTGCATACACTCTTGATCCCTTAGTGGAAGTTGCCAGTCCCATGTCCAGTACTGCTCCTTCAATACCTTCTTTGATGGCTTTCCTGCCACAGAGGTATCCGGTGAGGTAAGCGGCAGAGGTGTTTTTACCACTGGCCAACCATCCCATGTTTTTTATTTCCTGGGAATGGGCTGAGATCAGGGTTTGGTCTCCTTCCATCTGCACATCTACTATCTGAGCTATGGTGTGATTGCCAGTGACTCGAACTACCAGACGGTGCTTGTCTAATCCTATTAGTTTTAATCTAGCACCGTAGTTTGTCTTTCCTTCTCTTCTACGTTTAAATGCTACTTTATATCTTGATCCTTGTGCCATTGTAATTCCCCCGTTATCTTAAAAGGTCGTGGTCCCTGGCGTAGGTTTTCATGTAGGATTTACTACGGAATGCTCCACCTTTAGCCATTCTGTATAGCTTACGGTAGGTGGTGCGATTAATTTCACGTTCATCCCTCATGTCCTTGAGGTCTTTTCGGAGGGCCCTGATGGTAGTCATCCAGGCTTTCTTCTTAGGGTTTCTAGCCCCTTTAGCTCCTTTAATACTTCCTCTACCTTTTCTTCTTCCTTTCTTTTTCTGTTCCGCTATCTTTTTTGATCGGTAACTGCTGATTCCCTTTTTGGGTCGTGCTTTAATGTAACCATCCTGGATGAGTTTGTTAACTCCTTCCCGGGTAATTGCCCGGGAAACCTCTTCCAGGTTGTTAGGGTCTATCCAGACACGATTAACACCTACTTTAAGCAGGTCCGCAGCTAGTCTCTTCTGAGTAGTAAGATTCATAAAGAAACCTCCATATCAACCTTTTAAAAAAAGGTTGATCAAAACTTCTATTAGTTCCAAATATATCAACTTTAGAACTAAGGATGCTGATACTTCCCTTGCATCCGAATTTTTTTCATTATTATTGTTTTTTTACTTGCCCTCAACATTATGATGATGGGGCCCCTTGATTCCTATGATAAACCATCCCTTCTGGATTCATTGCCAGTAGTGGGAGGTTTTAGGATATTTATATTGATTGTGCTTTAGGATTAAAAGATTATTTAAATAAGGAATTAATTAATTTAAGATCTTAATTCCCAGCTCCCTGGCTTTCTGGAGCATAACTTCCCTTTTCCTAAGTCCTATGGTTGAACTGATTCTTCCAGCCTGGGTTGCAGGATCCAGATTTTCAAGTTCTTTTAGGTTGCACACCAGAATATCCTGGTATCCAGATGGATGGAGTCCTTTGGTAGCTCTGGGTGAGCAGTAACCAATGGTGGGTATGGCAGGTTTACGAGCTTGATACCTTCTTGCTTTACTGAGTTTACCCCTGGCTTTCCTCCAGTTTTCGCCCAGTTTTTTGTACCTGTGCCATTCTTGTCTCCTGAATTTTGGTTTCCTCATGAGGATCACTCCTTAGCCACCAGGTATATTCCGTCCTGGAACACCCTGGGGTCTCTTCCCTTGATTTTAGTAGCCTGTTCAAGGTTGGCCATTGTCTGGCCCACGTTTTCCTTGTTTACACCGGTAACGGTTACTTCATCTCCCTGAATTTTAACCTGTGCACTGCCCACTATTTTGGCTGTGCGAGGGTATCTTTCTCCCAGGAAGTTTTCAATGGTTACCTTTTCCTTGGCAGCTTTCACTGTCATTGGAAAGTGAGCGTAAACAATCTTCATTCGGTAAGTGTATCCTTCGGTTAATCCGTGGATCATGTTGCTAATGTGAGACTTGATAGTGCCCAGCATAGCTTTATCCTTCTTTTTTGGGAAGCGAGTTTCTAAGACCACCATACTATCTTCTTGTTTGATAGTAACATTACCCTGTTTGAACTTGCGTTTAAGTTCTCCTTTGGGTCCCTTGACTGTTATTTCTTTGTCAATGGTGACTTCCACGCCTTCTGGGATGGGGATTTCCTCCCTTAAAACCACTGCTAAAGCCATTTTTATCACCTTAATAAACGTATACCAGTAATCTACCACCGATACCACGTTCTTTAGCTTCGTTGTGGGTCATTATCCCTTCGGGGGTTGTTACAATCATTATCCCGAAGTTTTTGGATGGTAGGTATCGTTTTTCGAATTTTTCGAATTCATCTTTTTTCACGGCGTGCCTGGGCTTTATCACACCGCACTTGTTTATATTTCCCTCTAGTTCCACGGTGAACATGCCTGCTTTATCATCGTCAACATATTCAAATTCACCAATGTAACCTTCTTTTTGCATCGTCCTCAGGACCTGCCCAATCATTTTAGATGCGGGAGATACTGTACATTTATTGTTTCCCTGCATCTCGTTGTTCCGCATATTAGTAAGGGCGTCGGCCAGAGGATCCATAAGAGTCATCTTGTCACCTCTAGTTAAACTTCTTAAATCCAATTTTAGGGGCGAGTTCCCGGAAACATTGTCGGCAGAGCATGAGCCCATATCTTCGAACTAACGCAGAGTGGTCTCCGCATCTCCTACATTTCCTGGATGCCTTTCCGTATTTTCTTGGCAAAATTATCACCTATTCCTCTTTATCAGATTCTATTCGAATCTGAAATTTTTCCTTCATGTACTCCATGGTCTCTTCGGTGGTGACCTGGTGTTTGTGAGGAATGTGCTTCCGCTGTACTTTCCTTCTTTTTATCCTGTATCCAGGTTTTTCGAAGGTCATGTTAACGTTCATCCCGAATATTCCAATATCCGGGTCGTAGCGCATTCCAGGAATGTCAATGTGTTCATGTATTCCAAAGGATAGATTTCCCTGTCTGTCAAACTGTGTGGGACGGATTTTGTTGTCAATTCCTGAAAGAATGAGTTTCACAGCCGCATCTGCATTTTCACCGCGTAGGGTTACTTTGCAGGCTATGGGTTGTCCCTTTCGGATTCCAAATTCAGGGTTGGTTACCTTGGAAATAGTTCGCACTGGTTTTTGGTTGGTGATGGTCTGGATAAGCTTCTCTGCTCGTGCCAGTCTTTCACCGCCTTCTCCCACACCAATATTAACTGTGGCTTTGGCTATACGTACCTGCTGCATAGGGTTCATTCTATTGGCCTCCAGGTAGTGAAATCATGGGTTTATCTTTTCCCAGAACAAAAACATATTCCTGCAGGGTCTGGAATGATTTTTCCTTAGTTTCAATTAGTACGGTGTTGGGCATGGAACTGCGGGTGATGTTAATTTCTTTAACTGTTCCCTTCTCACCAATGTGCTTACCACCGGTGATGAGACCGATAGTTCCATCTTCGAATTTGATTGTGTCTTTAATTTCTTGATCAGGCACGTTGAGAATTACCACATCACCAGTTTTGTAATCTTCTTCAGTAAGGTAATTTCGACCGTCGTGGAGGTTTAACTGTGTTTTGCCACCTTTAACGGTGACTTTGTCCTCGATACGGCATAGTTTGAACTCGGTGTTTCCCTCTTCTATAGGGTGTAGCACCAGTGTTCCTCGTTCATCAGGAACTACCCTGTAGGCTTTTCCACTTTTGGGTAGCTGGATTACATCCATGAATCCCACTGGGAATTTGTAGTCCTTGCGGGTTCGGCCGTCTACCATGATTTCACCATTGTTGATGATGATTCTGGCTTCACGGGCGTTGTCAGCTATTTTTAGTATGTCACGAACTATGACTAGAAGTGGTAATGATCCCTCTATGGAGTGTGGTCCTGGACTGGGTTTCACCGTCCAAGTAAACTCTTTAGGGTGGATGGGCCAGTGCTCTGGTGCTTTAAACCGTTTTAAATGTTTTCTTGATCCCATTTTGGCCATTTTATCCCTTCCTCTCTAATATTTCGTTTCTTTCTTCATCATCCAGATCCATTTCTATAATCTGGAGATTGGATGGATGTACTGGATGGTAAACTTGATTTCCGTCGGGTTTCTGCACGTTTAGGCCTTCAATCATAACCCGGTAACGTTTAAGGTCAATACCATCTACTTTACCTTCATGATCTTTGAAGTCACCCCGGAGAACTTTCACAGTATCTCCTTTCCGTACTGGTAGTGAGCGTCGTCCGTGCTCTTCCCGTAGTTCTGGGCTGAGGTTGACACTCATCATTTTATGACGGATGTGTAATGGTGCCTGGTAACGGAATTTTCTCTGTTTTCTTGGTTGTTTGGACATCTAATCACCTATACGATAATGCTGGCAGCACTTCCCACTGATGGCCATCTGTCCGCAGCTTCCTTGGCTACTGGTCCTCTGATTTCTGAACCTTTCAGGACTCCTTCGGGACTGATAATAACTGCTGCATTGTCCTCGAATTTCACTCTTAGTCCATCTGCCCTGCGGAATTCTTTTTTCTGTCTTACGACCACTGCAGTGGTAACTTCCCGACGCATGTCAGCGGTTCCTTTTTTAACTGTGATAACAACCATGTCACCCACACCGGCAGTAGCCAGTCTTCTTCGGACACCTTTGTATCCTTTGACAGATATTATTTCCACTTCACGGGCTCCAGTGTTATCAACACATTGTAGGCGGGCGCCTATGGGTAGTGATTTACTGACGTTTGATGTGATGGCTTTCATTTTTTATCCCCTTTAACCTCCACCACCACGAAGTGCTTGGTCTTGGAAAGGGGTCTGCACTCCGCAATCTTAACTGCATCTCCAATATTTACCTGGATACAGTCTGGTTTATGGGCGTTTATTTTTGATTTTCGCTTTTCGTATCGTTCATATTTTCGTATGAACTTGTAAAAACTCCTTTCAACGGTTATGGTCCTTTCTGCTTTGTCACTGGTGACTATTCCTTCCAGGATTTGGCCCCGCACTGGCAGGGTCCCGTGGAAGGGACAGTTAGGATCATTGCATTTTTCTTTGGGTTCGGTAACTTCAATACCAACCATATTATCACCAATATTTCCTAAATCTCTTTTTTATCCTATCTTCAGGGCGAGAAATAATTATCTTCCCTTCGATTTCTATTATAACTCCATCGGGAAGTGTGAATTTGAAAGTTACACTCCCTTTGGGTATGATTTTTTCGTTACCTTCACCATCTTCAATGGTGAGAGTATTTCTGGTTTCGTTCACCACGAGTCCTTTAATTCCATTTAAATCTCCATGCAAACTGTGGGTGATTTCCACTTCCAGCCCCACCAGTTCATGTCTCATAATGTTTTGTGGAGTAATCATGCTATCGTGGTATGCATGGGGTAGATGGTGAATGTTATTTTTATGTGAGTAATCCCAGCAGGACTTAGTAGACTCGTTTGGATCTGTAGACTTTTTGAGTCAAGTGGTTTCTTGAGTCCAGTGGTGTCCTTGAGGGATTAATCTCCCAGAAGACTTCAAAGTCAGAATCTTATCTGATTAAGAAGTCTCTTAAGTTTGAACTTAAAACCGGTGGTTAACTTATCTTACAAACATGGTATGATTGTAAAGAATCAAGTCCCCATGTGATACAATTAGTTAACCCATTAATCTAACGAACTTGGATGTCATCTGAAGAAAAGCCCATTCCGGCTAGAACTTCTTTGACTCTCCTTTTATGGTCTCCTTGCAGTTCGATTTGGCCTTTTTTGGCCGTTCCCCCGCAGGCACATTTGTTTTTCAGTTCCTTGGTGAGTTCTTTAATGTCAATATCGTGTTCATCTATTCCCTCCACGATTGTCATCAGTTTTCCGAATCTTCTTCTCACCGTGAATACTTTAACACTCTGTATCTCACGTGCTATTTCTTCACAGACACAGAGTTCCTCTGGTAGACCACAAACATCGCAGACTTTCATCGATTTTAGTTCTCCTTATTTTTTTCGTTAATTATGGTTTTGACACGTGCAATGGTTCTTTTAAGTTCCCTGATCTTCCCTGGGTTTTCGTAAATCCCCGCGGCAGCGCTCTTGGAAATGTTACTGGCATGTTCTGCCTGAAGTTCTTCCAGTTTTTTCTGGATTTCCTCCATTCCCATTTCACGTATCTCTTTACTCCTTAATATAACCATATTTATACATCCTTTTATAATTTATGATGATTTCTAAGGATTAAATCCTTTTAGGATTTCTCCACTTTTTCCTTGATTTCGGAAGCTTTTTTGGTGACTTCAGCCACTTTATCTGAGGCTTTTTTCTTAGTTTCGGAAGCTTTCTCTTTCACTTCCTCAGCCTTTTCCTCAACTGCCTCTTTAACCTCTGTAGCTTTTTCCACTACTTCTTCGGTTTTTTCCTCAGCTGCCTTCTTAGCCTTGGTAGCTTTAGCTTTGGTTTTGGAAGCTTTCTCTTTCACTTCCTCAGCCTTCTCCTCAACTGCCTCTTTAACCTCGGAAGCTTTCTCTTTCACTTCTTCGACCTTCTCTTCAGCAGTTTCTTTAGCTTCAGCAGCTTTGTCTTTAACCTCTGTAGCTTTTTCCACTACTTCTTCGGTTTTTTCCTTAGCTGCCTTCTTAGCCTTGGTAGCTTTAGCTTTGGTTTTGGAAGCTTTCTCTTTCACTTCCTCAGCCTTCTCCTCAACAGCTTCTTTAGCTTCAGTAGCTTTGTCTTTAACCTCTGTAGCTTTTTCCACTACTTCTTCGGTTTTTTCTTCAGCTGCCTTCTTAGCTTTGGTAGCTTTGGCTTTAACCTCGGTGGCTTTTTCTTCAGCAGATTCCTTAACCTCTGTAGCTTTTTCCACTACTTCTTCGGTTTTTTCCTCAGCTGCCTTCTTAGCCTTGGTAGCTTTAGCTTTGGTTTTGGAAGCTTTCTCTTTCACTTCCTCAGCCTTCTCCTCAACTGCCTCTTTAACCTCAGTAGCTTTTTCCACTACTTCTTCGGTTTTTTCCTCAACAGCTTCTTTAGCTTCAGTGGCCTTGGTTTTGAGATCATCTTTAACAGGTTCTTCTACTGGTACTTCAGCAGCTTCTTCTGCGGCTTCTTCGGTAATCTCTTCTAAGATTTCCACAGATCCTTCGGTGATTTCTTCAACAGGAGCTTCAACTGCTTCTGCAGTTTCAGTGGCTACTGGTTCTTCCACTTTAGGTTGGATGATATCCACCTTATCAGGCAAGACAACATCTGGTGGCATGATACGTACCGATATTCCTAGAACTCCAGGTTTGAGTGGTGCGGTGGCAAATCCTTGCTTCACATATTTGATGGATGGTTCTCCACATTTTTTGATGTATCCATCGGTGAATTTTGCGCATGCAGATCTAGATCCTCTGATTTTACCGGAGATGGTTACTTCCACTCCCTGGGCTCCTGCTCCCATGATTCTTCTGAGAGCTGAGTATGCCACTCGGCGGAAGTGCATTCCCCTCTGGAGCATGGCTGATATTTTGTGAGCCATGATTTTGGGGTTGAGTTCAGGGATGTCCACTTCTTTAACTTCTACCTGGGGATTTTCCAGTTCGTAGTTGTTTTTGAGGTTTTGGGTTATGGCCCGTACTGTTTTACCGCCTCGGCCGATTACCATTCCTGGTCTTTCTGCATATACCACTACCATGGTACCTAGGGGTGTTACCTGGATTTCCATTCCACCGTATCCTGCTCTGTCAAGTTCTTTCTCCAGATATTCATCGATTCTGGTTCTCTTTAGTCCCTCGGTTACAAAGTCCTTTTCAATCATGCGCTCTCTGCCTCCCCTAGAACTACTTGAATGTGTGTGGTGGGGGTGTTGAATGGTGTGGCCCTTCCGAATGCTCGTGGGATGTATCCTCTGATTATGAAACCCCGATGGCTGGATATGTGGATTATTTTAAGGTCTTCGGTGTCCATACCCTGATATTCAGCATTGGCCTCTGCATTTTCCAGAACATCTAAGATCTGGGTGGCTGCTTTTTTAGGGTAACGGCCAGTAGGCCATCCTTTTAGCCCTCTTTTGTGGCCTACTTTTTTGTTGTGTCGTTTGAATGGTACAGCTCTTTTCATCTGGATAACATCTTCCAGGTATTCCTTGGCTTCGTCAAGGTACATGCCCCGGAGTTCTCTGCAGATCTCCACCGAGTGTTTGGGGGAGATCTTGAGGGATCTTCCAGCTGCTTTGGCTACTTTTCCAGATCCTTCGTAAGCGTATTTCATTTTTGCCATGGTAGATTCTCCTTATTTCAGGGGCACGAACATGGATGAACGGGTAGCACCCATACCAGGGTCTCCGTGCTGTACTCTTTGACGGGTAATTGCAAATTCACCAAAGTAACATCCGATCATTTCGGGCTGTATCTGGACGTTCACAAATTCTTTACCATTGTAGATTCCAAAGGTCATGCCCACCATTTCTGGTAGTACAATCATGTCTCTACAGTGGGTCCGGATTATTTTAGGTCGTCCACCCGTGTCTCCTTCTTTTTTCAGTTTTCGTATCTTCTCTAGTACTTTTTTTTGCCTGGGTAGGAATCCCCTTTTCAGGGATCTGCGCTGGGTTGATGGTAACAACTGGATGACGTTATCCAGTGGCATCTGCTGCAGCTCTTCCAGGGTATAACCGCGATACTTGAATTCTTTCCTCGCCAATTAGCCTCCTCC
Organism: Methanobacterium sp.; assembly: GCF_016217785.1. NCBI lineage: Archaea > Methanobacteriati > Methanobacteriota > Methanobacteria > Methanobacteriales > Methanobacteriaceae > Methanobacterium > Methanobacterium sp. Next base: position 60,902 of record NZ_JACRGA010000010.1, on the reverse strand, counting down.
TTAAAACGCTTTTATTTTATCATTTATTTTATTCTCGTAATTTTATCCTTAAACCAGTCCAAATGGAATAAGGGGATAAGTTATCTTATCTCCTTCTTCCGGTTCTCCTAGCAGCAATGGAACCCACTTTTCTTCCTGGTGGGGCGTGTCTGGAGACTGTGGTAGGTCGTCCTGGGTGCTGGCGGTTTCCACCACCGTGTGGGTGGTCTACTGCGTTCATTGCAACACCACGCACTCCCACGCTCTTTTTACCCTTAGCTTTTGCAGCATGGTGTCGGTTTCCTGCTTTGAGGAATGGTTTTTCTTTCCTACCTCCCCCGGCAACAACACCGATGGTGGCTCTGCATTGGGGGTTGAAAGCCTTTAATTCCCCGGAGGGAAGTTCCACAATGGCTTTACCCACGTCATGGGTGATAAGAGAAGCGTAAGTACCTGAAGATCGGACGAATTTTCCTCCGTCTCCGGGGTTTCTTTCCAGGTTGTACACTGGTGTTCCTTCAGGGATTTCTCCCAGTGGTAGTGAGTTTCCTGGTTTTATTGGTGCGGATATTCCGCATGCGATTTCATCGTTGATGGCTATGCTTTCTGGGGCCAGTATCAATTTTTGTTCGCCATTTTCGAACTTGACCTTGGCCACAGGGGCAGTTCTACCTGGATCGTGGAAGATGTCCACTACTTTTCCATTTAGGCTGCCATTTTTTTCTATATCATCAAATGAACGGTACTGTATTTTTCCTTTGAAACGGTGCGATGCACTTCGGTAGGTGGGGGTTCCTCTTCCCCGCCTCTGAATTATTAATCGTTTTCCCATTATTAATCCTCCCTAACCTCTAGAATACTCCCATTTTAACGGCAATGTCTTCGGCGCTCTCATCTTCTGCCAGTTTAAGGTAGGCTATTTTTTCACCACGGGAGCTAATCTGAGTGTTGACCCGTTCCACTTTAACATCAAAGAGTTGTTGGAAAGCCTGTTTGATTTGGGGCTTCTTTGCGGTTCTTCGGACCACAAAGGTTAACTCGTTTTTGTAATCAATGGCGTTCATGCTTTTCTCAGTTAACTGTGGTTTAATTATTATATCGTAAGGATCCATTCATGACACCTGCCTAATTCTGGAATAAATCTCCCAGTTTTTCAATTGCTGATTTAGTGTAAACAGTAAGTCGGCCGGGGTGTGTTCCTGGTGCCAGGAGTTCTGCATTGATGTTATCCACCACAACCACATCTACTCCAGGGTGGTTTCTGGCTCCCAGACTAATTCCTTTATCTTCTCCTACGACAAGTAAGGGTCCTTTGGGTGTTTTGTATTTTCTTCCCCTGGTTTTTCCTCTACCAGCCCTGATTTTTCTACCGTTTTTGGCTCGAACCACGTCATCCATTATTCCCAGGTTTTTGAAAATTTCCCTGGTTTCACTGGTCTTCTTGACACCGCATAGTTCATCATCCACCACGAATGGTATTTGAGGCACGTTGTCAATCCGGTGACCCCTGGCTTCAACCAGTTCCTGGTTGGTGGTGGCTGCTAGTGCTGAACGTATGGCCAGTTTCCTTTCTTTTTTGTTGATCTTCTCATGGATGATCCTGGCTGTCCTTGGTGGGTGGGCTTTTCTTCCACCGGTTGTCTGGGGCACGAATGCTCCCTTGGAACCTGCGGGGTGTCTTGAACCCTTCACACGTGGGACCATAGCTGCTCCTCGGCCTGCACCGAATGATTTAGCTGTAGTTCGTTTACCTGCCATAGGGTCTGTTCCCCAGGGCTGTATACGGGCACTTTGAGCAGAGAGAACCGCCCTTTTTATAAGGTCCGGTCGGAATTCTTCACAGAATATTTCTGGAAGCTCCATCTCGCCAGTAACTTTACCTTCTAATGAGTAAACCTTGATCTTCGTCATTCCCATCACTCTTTGATCCTAACTAGACTCCCTGCTTGGAGGCAGTGCTGATATATGATATTTGTGGAGCATCGTCGTGTTTTCCGTGGGGTCTCATTGCCTTTCTTAACATGACCAATCTTTTGGATGGTCCGGGTAATGATCCTTTGAGGAGTAAGTAATTATTTTTAACAATCCCATACTTCACGAATCCACCTTTAGGGTTAACCTCATCGGCCTGTTCGGCTTCTCCTATTTTGAGGATTTTCTTGTTGTACTCTGTACGCTGATGGTATCCCATCTGACCAGCCATGGGCACTGTCCACATGGTTCTGGCGGGTGACCATGGTCCGATTGAACCAACGTGCCTTCCTTTACTACTTCGGGCGGCTTTTCCGTACTGTATACGGACACCCCATCTTTTTATGACTCCCTGGAATCCTTTACCTTTAGTCACTGCTATTGCATCGGTGTGTTCACCATCGGCGAAAACATCGGCGGGGGTTAGTTCTTTTCCCAGTACACTGGCAGCGTATTCCAGTTTATCTTCCACACTGTTTCCGCCAATACCACATTCCATTAGTTCTGGTTTTTTCTTAGGAACACTGGCCATTCGTGGTTTGGTGTTGATTAGTGCTCGGATTTCCACCACTTTATCCAGGTTTTCTTTTAAACTTGCCAGTTGCGCTTCAGAATCATAGTCTACAGGTATGGAGATTTTCCTTTTAAGGTCTTCATCCATTTTTTGCGCCAGGACATCGGTCATGGCCCTGAGTCCGCGGCTGGTCTGGGTGTAAGCCCGGATACCCATTACCACTATTGGTGGGGTTTCCACTACAGTGACCGGGGTGGAAATTTCCATTCCCTCGGTGGGTGAGTTTTTGGTGTTATCCATCTGAGTCACGTGGGTCATGCCCACTTTGTAACCTGGGAATCCTAAAAGTCCCGGCTCTTCCCTTTCGGGCCAGGAGCTTATTCGGGGTGATTCCCTGGCTGCTCTTTTTCTAGGACTAAATGCAACTGATCCTTTTCTAGGTTGATGATGTCTAGCCATCTAATATTTCCTCCTTAAATCCTTAATTTTCCACTTTTCCAAATTTGTGAACATAAATATACATTTAATACATGGTGTACTCTCTAAGAAGAGCCCAAAGCGCATTGCTAATTACATTGCGATAAATGTTTCTACTCTACCGTGTAGTGCATTATAATATGCATTACCCGTATCAAAATTTAATTTAACCAATTAGCGCTTTGCTAATTTAGTCACCATGTCACAGTTATAGCAATAAACGCATAACTAATCCATTAGCACATTAAATACTGATAAAGTAGCTAAAACTGCCTCTTCAGTTCTTACAGTCTTAGTTCCCTGATTAGGGATGGTGTTAACCTCCAGGTCCAGTACGTCCCCAGGGTTGCCCATTAATTCGTGTAAGCCCGAATACGGACCACCAAACAAAATAGCTACGTGTTTGGAGCCCCTTAACCCCTCTCTAACTTCGTTTAAAACAGAAGTGATGGGTTCAGCATAGCGCGATGTACCCACCACCAGATCAGGTTGTGGTTTTAACAGATCTATGCTGTCATCTAAACTCTTATAAGTAGACAGTACATCATACCCCCAATAAAACTCAGGTTCATCAGGAGAAATTACTATTTCCTTTCCTAACTTATCTACCTTAAAGCTCATTACCCGGTTCACGCTGAGCTTTTCCTTGCACAACGCATCCCGGTCGGCACCTATATCAACTATGGTACCTTTCTTGGTCCTTTTTAATGTAAGTCCCTGTCTAAAATCACCCTGATGGAGTTCTCCAGTTGGGTGATGGGGAGTTCTAAGCGGAGGAAGTATTCCTACGTTCCGCAACTCCCGGGTTATAGGAAATACCTTTTTTCGAAGGTACTGTGGGGTATTCATATAAGTGAGGATATCACTAATAAACTTTACCCCTTTACGGTCTTCCGGGTCTTCAGTATCGCTGTAAATAACGATTTTTGTAGCCCGAAACAGGGCGGCTGATCTGCCAATCAACCCTACTTTGTATGTCTTTAGTTTTAAATCTTTTGTTTCCCTGAGAAAAGAAGAGGGTATAAAAATTGAAATGTTCTTAAGTGACATCTTTAAATTTCTGTTTTTGATCCTTATAATATATAGGGGCTGTATATTTTGAGTGAATCAATAATTGTACCATTATAAAAAAATGTGCAATTTATAATTAATATATTATTCAATTGAATATTCCTGAAAAATTTTATTTATTAAATTTTGAATTTAAATTTTGAAATATATTTGATAAAACACCACTGTTGATCAAACACCACTATTAAAACACCACTGAAATTATTTGATAAAACACATTGAAATTTTAATATGGGAAATAAAGGGATAGTAAAGTACTATTGTTTTTGTATTGAAAATAAAATTATAATATTTGAAAATAATTGATAATAAAGTACAATAGTGATCTGATATTGAAAATACATTGATTTAATATTGAAAGACCGTGATTTTATTGTTAAAACCGTAATTTTATTGTTAAATAATATGTTACTGCTCTTTTTGTTACTGCTCTTTTACTCCATTCTTTCTATCCTCAAAACAACCACTTCCACTTCACGTTTCTCATCCTGGTGAAAGTGATAGATGCGGGGTAGGGGGAAATTATAGTTAAAAACATGTGTTACATTGGAATTGAGAGCCTTTACTATCTGTTCTAGAAATTCCCTTGTCTTGGCCAGGTGAAACGAGTAAATAACTGGTGCTACTTCAAGGGCTTTTTCAAGGAACCTGCGATCAGCATCCTTCCGATGGGCTTTCTGTGCCCCAAATGGTGGGTTCTGGATAACTGTATCTGCCTTCTCATGGAAATCATTCATATCCATATTCAAAAACCGACATTTATCCTGAACTTCAAGCCTAACTGCCTCTGAGTTTGCCACTTGGAGTGCATCGATATCTACATCCACACCTACAACTTCCACTGCACCCATTAAAGCTACTCCCAGGGCCAGGATTCCGGTCCCACAACCAAGATCCACCACTTTCATATCCCGAAGATCACCGTAGGCCTGGGCATTCCATACAACATCAGCGGCAATACTGGCTGGGGTGTGGTACTGTTCCAGGTTTGGATCTGGATGGGGATGGGAGGGTATAGCCTGCAGGGCCATTTCCAACTGTCTTTTCTTGGTTATCATGATGATTCAGTTAAAGTATTCTATTGGTGTTCTATGGGTGTTAGAAATATGGGTGTAGAAATATTCTGATAAGGTAGATTATTCTGATGAGATTATTATGAAATATATTTTTTTATTCATTATTTGAATTATTTGAGATTCTATTTTGAGATTCTATTTTAAGATTCTATTTTGAGATTCTATTTTGAGATATTTTTTTAGAGACCTCATTTGGTTTTATTATCTTTTAGAGATCTATTTTTAGTTTTATTATTTTTTACCCAGTTTGAAGGATAACATAAAATCTTTAAGGAGATATAGATAATAGATATAATTTGAAAACAATGGAATATTATAGATTGTTGAATTTAGGTAATTAATATTGAAAAAACCATTAATAAACATACCCAGATTATAGATACAAAGGAAGATATCATGTTTGACAAGGTCCTGGTTGCCAACCGTGGAGAGATTGCCATCAGGGTGATGCGCGCCTGCAGAGAGCTGGACGTGAAGAGTGTTGCTGTATATTCAGAAGCAGATAAAAACTCGCTCTTCGCCAAGTACGCCGATGAATCATACTGTATAGGAGGACCCTCACCGGCAGATAGTTACCTGAATATTCCCCGGATCCTGGAAGTTGCCGAAAAATCAGGGGCAGATGCACTGCACCCTGGATACGGTTTCCTGGCTGAAAACCCCCACTTAGGGGATAAATGTGATCAGAATGGATTAAAACTCATAGGTCCATCGGGTTCGGTTATTGAAGCCATGGGGAGCAAGATTGAATCACGTAAACTTATGGAAAAAGCAGGTGTTCCTGTAATACCTGGTAACAGTAAGGGAGTAACTGATCCAGATGAAGCCCTTAAAATTGCAGAAGCCATTGGTTACCCGGTGATAGTTAAAGCATCCGCTGGTGGTGGGGGCATAGGTATGCGTACAGTCTATGAGGAAGATGAACTGTTACGTGCCCTGGAATCCACCCAATCCGTGGCAGCATCTGCATTTGGAGATTCCACTGTTTTTATCGAAAAGTATGTGGAGGAACCCCGCCATATTGAATTCCAGATCTTAGCAGATGAACATGGTAACACCATCCATGTGGCTGACCGGGAGTGCAGTATCCAGCGCAGACACCAAAAACTCATTGAGGAAGCACCTTCACCAATTATGACTGATGAACTCAGGGAACAAATGGGCCAGGCTGCTGTTAAAGCAGCTTCATCAATCGGATACACCAATGCCGGAACTGTGGAATTCCTTTACTCAAATGAAGAATTTTATTTCCTGGAAATGAACACCCGTATCCAGGTAGAACACCCCATAACCGAAGTGGTCACTGGAGTGGATCTGGTTAAAGAACAACTTAAGATCGCCTCAGGACGAGAGTTATGCTGCACCCAGGATGACATCCAGGTACGAGGTCATGCTATTGAGTGTAGAATCAATGCTGAGGACCCTTTAGCAGATTTCGCCCCCAACCCTGGTAAAATAACAGGTTATCGCTCGCCAGGAGGTCCGGGAGTGCGTGTGGATAGTGGGGTTTACATGAACTACACCATACCCCCATACTATGATTCCATGATCTCCAAGCTCATTGTCTGGGGACGTAACCGTAATGAAGCCATAACCAGGATGAGGCGAGCCCTCTCGGAATACATTATATTGGGAGTGAAAACCACCATTCCATTCCATAAGTCCATGATGTTAAGCCCTAGTTTCTGGGAAGCAAAATTACACACTCACTTTGTGGATGAATACCGTAAGGAAATAATGGACAACATGGAAAAAGTCATCAGGGAAGATAAAGAAAAAGAAGCCCGGCTTAAATCAACATTTTTACCATCTAAAAGAGTTGCTGCAGTTTCAGCAGCTGTTTCAAGCCACATCATTAGTTCCATGGCCAATAAAAAGAAATGAGAATTTAGGGATTAATATGGCCAAAAATTAGTATTATTATGGCAAATTTAGTAAAATAAACTTTCCAAAAAACTAATAAAAATGTTATATGAATCATAGGATTTAAAGGTGGTCCCATGCACCAGAAACAGATTTTAAAAACTTTCCATGCACAAAAGGATGAATATGTATCCCGTGACCAGTTAACATCTGATGTGGGTATATCAAATATTCAACTCAAAGATGAAATACATTCACTGAAAAAAGAGGGTTACATTATTGATTCATCCCCTGAACTTGGTTATCGTCTGATCAAAACCCCTAACAGACTCTTACCCTATGAAATACAGCTAGACCTGGCCACTAACTTTATTGGGCAGGAAATTCATCACTACTCTGAGGTGGATTCCACCAACGAAGTTGCCAAAGAACTTGCTGAGAAAGGCGCAGTAGAAGGAACCATTGTTATAGCTGAAAGTCAGCGCAGTGGTAAAGGCAGACGGGGTAAAAAGTGGTTGTCACCTTCAGGGGGGGTTTGGATGACTATAATACTCCGACCAGACATTCCCCTGTCTCAGGCCCCTTTATTAACACTGGTAACCGGGGTGGCTGTTGCTGAAACACTGGCCAAGGATTGCAGCCTGGATGTGGGTATAAAATGGCCCAATGACATATTAATTGGTGAAAAAAAGGTCTGTGGAATACTGACTGAAGCCAGTGCCATTGGCAAAAGACTGGATTATGTGGTGGTGGGTATTGGTATTGATCTTAATGTTGATGTAGAAGCTTTCCCTCCAAAACTGCGAGAAGGTGCAACATCCCTCAAAAGGGAACTTGATAAGGAAATCCAGGGAGTAGAACTGGTGCAGGATTTCTTGGTGAACTTCGAAACCCTTTACAATGATTTCACCAACGGAAAATTCACAGAAATACTTAACCAGTGGCGCAGACTCTCCAAAACCATTGGTTCTTATGTAGAAGTTCACCAAAAGGGTAGAACTGTTCGAGGAGAAGCTGTGGGTATAAGCAAAGAAGGTATTCTCATTCTGGAAATGGATGATGGCAGTCTGCACAAAGTTATATCCGGAGAATGCATACACTTTAAAGGGAATTAAACAACCACTAAAGGAAATAAACACCTATTATTTTTTTAGAAAAATTTTAAATGGTTTAATCAGGAATAACATTTAAATGTACTTTTATTGAAGGAGTTTTACATGAAGTGGAATTTTAAAATAATCCTATTAGCAGTTTTGATAGTTTCTTTGACTGTGATGGTTTATTCATACTCACAACTCCCATTTTACCCACCAGAATATCCTACAGGCCCCTCGATAAATGCAGGGGACAGGGTGCTGGTTGTAGCACCCCATCCTGACGATGAGGTTATCTGCAATGGAGGGATAATCAGTTACGCAGTGGAAAACAAAGCCCAGGTTAAGGTGGTGGTGGTTACTGATGGTAATGATACCAAAACTTCACCACTCATACGACATAATGAAACAATCAACGGAACAAAGATACTGGGTTTAGGTGAAGAGAACGTCACATTCCTGGGTTACAAGGATGGAAGTTTAAGGAATCTTTTAAATGATTACTGGGATTATAATAATCCTTTCACTGCTTCAAACGGTTCAAAACAGGTGACTTACCCCTATGCCTTCCAGAAGAACGCCATTTACTGTGGTGCTAACCTGGCAGAAAATCTGGAAACTGTAATCACCGATTTTAAGCCCACCATCATCATCTATCCCAGTGGGGATGATGAACAGTTTGATCATCAGGCCACCAATGGTTTCATTGAGTACGCCACCGTTCAAACCGGATATAATGGAAGTAAATACACTTACCTGTTACATTTACCCCCCAACTGGCCCAGTCCTAGGAGTTATTATCCAGAATATTATTTAGTTCCCCCAAAACAACTGGTTGGGGTTCCAAATGGTCCTGAATGGTTTGTATTTAATCTCACCACCCACCAGGAGCGTTTGAAAGAGGAATCATTACGGACCTATAAGACCCAAATTGTCCCCTCATCATATTTACTATCATTCCTGCGTAAAAATGAGTTATTCGCTGAATATCATACACTGAATGTGTCAAGGTCCACTGATAATCCATCACTTAGTGAATGTGGCAATGGTTCTAAAACTTTAAGCAATCTCTTTTATGATGCAGCTGGTGATGGAAAATATCATGGCAAAGAAGAATCACTGGACATAATATCAGTTGGAATAAATGTCAGTGATGGGACAACCAACGGAAATTCATTGCTATCTGTAAAAACAGTGGGTGAACCCGCACAAGATGCAGTGTATAATATTCGTATGAATATTTTCAATCCAAAGGGAACTGAAAGGGTGAAAATCTCAGTTCACAGTGGAAATGCAGAGATACAGAGGGAAGTAAATGGTAGTTCAACCCAGGATAATATTCCAGTAATTATCAAAAACAACACCATGGTAACGGAAATACCCTCTGATATTTTCAAAAACAGCCCTTATTTAATTTTAAGCGTTGATGCCACTAAATCCGGGGCAATAATTGATCAAACACCATGGAGAGTTATAAAAGTAAGCTGATAATAAACTGATAATTAAACTGTAATCAAACTGATAATTAAACTGATAAATCCATTCAAACTGTGATTGTGGTTACTTCCCCCAGACCACCGTCCACTTGGAATTTTTTGTCGGTGAACTTCTCGGCAGCGTAGATGTTGGTGAGGGTGTGCTGGGTCAGTTCTGATATTCTGACTGATGATGAGCCCGTAAGGGCCATGTAGGGAATGATCTGATCACCCATATATTTGTCCAGGGCAGCTCCTTTTGATAACCATGATAAAATCTCTTCTGCTGCTTGCCTTCCAACTATTTCTGCCCGCTTACCCACTTCTCCCCGGGAACTGGCACCCACACGGGGTGTGCTTTTATTTTTAAACTCGCTCCAGAGTACCAGCCCTGAACCTGGGCCTAGAGCATTATTATCATCTGATTTTATCTCGATTTCAGCTTCATAACCTGCACTGTGGATTTTTTTCTCGGCAGCCTGGGCTTGCCTGATGGCCACATGAGGCGGGAGCTTGGTGGCATGGGATATTCCTCTGATAACATCCACCTCCAGATCATGGAGCCTTAATGGTTTCAATTTCTCCACTGGCTCAATCAGGGCACGCACCATACCCCCACCACGAGGATAATATCCGCGCTGTAGTACTTCCAGATCAACAGCAGCACCCATGGAATTCAATACCGGTAGGGTTACATGTTCCAGATAATCCACTGGTGGGGCCCATCTAACATCAGTACCACCTTTGATATTAATTTCAACCCTCTGATCCGCAAATAACGAGGGTATTATCAGAGCTTGAAGGATCAGTGTTATGCTACCGGCAGTTTTTACATCCACCTCCAGTTTCCCCCCACTTATCTGGTCTGGAGTGAAAGTCATCTGGGTTGAACCTAATTCCAATCCAGTGACCTCTGCGTTGGAGAGTTGAGCCAGAGCCAGGGCTGCGTTTAAGTGTTGTGGCATCAGCCCGGGCTTTGGCCGGCTGCTCCTGATATTGGAAATGGCAAATGCATTCCCAGTTAAGGCTGAAAGGGCTGTTGAAACTCTTAAAAGAGCTCCTCCACCTTCCCCAAATGATCCATCGATTTCTATCATGTTAAACAGTTTTTTTAATCTTAAACATGAGAATTGATTGTTATGAGAATTGATTGTTAAAAATAGTTTATGGAGTTTATTATGAAAACATTAGCTTGGAATCATGTAAATTCATCTTTAGTAATTGATTCCACAGGATCAATTCACTTTATTCAGATCCCTTCATATAAAAGACTCAAACAGGCTTCATCATCATTTACAATTTCCCTTACTCGTTTTAATGAGTCCTTCAGAGCGTTTATTATTTGATTATCATCCACTCTTCCGGCATCAAGTGCAGCGAGATCCAGGCGGATGGTGGCCGATACCCCAGGCATTCCCACTGCAGGGATGGTAACTATGTGATGTTCTTTTAAGAGTATCATGGCCATTAAAGTGGCTAACTCGCGTGCGGAAAGGGTGGTGGTCCCTTCTTTTGAGGTGATTTCTTTTTCGAGGTTTTTTGCTGAAATCATGATCCCTGTGGGTGTTTTCTCAACACCATCCATCACATTCCTGGCCATAATATTGAGTTTATCCCTCCTATCCAGGGAATCTAAGAGTCTCTGGGGGTTGAAATCCTCCAGGGCCCTTACAATGCCTGCAACAATTGGTGGTTGGGCTTCCAGCCCAAACTGATGTGCCTTGTCTTTTATCCGATTAATTAATGTGGCTTTTCCTGCCATTAATCCTGCTCGTGGGCCGTTCATTAATTTGTCAGTACTGGTTACAACCAGATCCGCGCCCATGTCCAGTGCCCTGGGTTGATTATAGATAACGGTGCGTATCCGTGCTCCGGATGCATCATCAACCAGCACCGGGATCTGTTGCTGGTGGGAAATCTTGATGATCCTCTTAAAATCATTTAAAGGAAGCACCTGGTGATCCATGGTGGATCCGGTTATAATTACCAGTGCTGTTTCATCACTGAGCTGGAAATCAGGTAGATTGTCAAATTCCCGGTAAGATGCACCCCGGAGCTTTGCACTGCGGGGAATAGACGGGTGTGAAGGTAATTCTGGTAGGTAGTGTAGTACTTCTTCACCGGGTTTTACCAGGGCCAGTATGGCGGCCAGTATGGCGGCACTGGTGCGGTTGAATGCAGCTACTTTCTCCCCAGCCAAGTGTTTTTTTCCCTCTTTCTGGAGGTTTAATTCAAAAATAGCAGGACCGGAATAGGTTTCCAGTAGGTTAAGGTCTGATTTTTTAACTGGGAATCCTCCGGCTAGCCCTGAAAGGTCGTATAAACAGGATCTTCCCTCTTGATTTACCAGGGCTGCGATGAATCTTAATGCAGTTTCTCTTCTTTTTACTTCATCCAGGGAAGAACATATGAGCATTTCAGTCGTCCTTAGAATATTTTTTATGACTTTCTGCTTTCAGGATAATGGCATCGTCAGCCGAGTTTTGCAGGGCTGCGCTGAAACCAGGTTCAGCTCCAATAACTAGGGTTTCTTTCCCATTTTCCTTAGCTTTATTGATGATTGGTAAAAAATCAGCATCCCGAGTCATAAGGGCTACTACATCAATATTGGGATTGTAGATAAGTTCCATGGCCTCAACTGCCATGTAAACATCAGTATCTCCTGCCACCACAATAGGTGTGAATCCCTGGTTTACTATGGCTTCGATGAGTTTGTCTGAGGCATACTGGTTCAAAAGAACCTTACCCACCCTCATATTACCATATTCTGCTATTATCTCCCGTACCAAATCTAAATTAAGGCTGAATTCCTTCCTCAGCATGTTAGGGCCATCCACCAGGAGTCCTATATTTTTAGATCCCCCTGATTCTGACTTTCTAAGCGGGATGTAAGAAGTTAATTTTTCAAAACTTCGCATTTTTATCCTCCAATATAATCATGGTAAAAAACAGTTTAGGGGTGTGGTGAGTTAAATTGGATTATTATATTGACCTAAATGGATTATTTATTGACTTAAATGGGTAATCATTAAAAACCATGTTCAAACAATTTTTTAAAGTAAACATCTGAAATTAATCGAAAGTCAATAATCCCACCAATACCACAAAATCCCAATATTTGGCCTTTAAAAGGCAATTAGGCTGCTTATTTTTACCATCTTATTTAAATTATTTATATATTTATGAATTTTTACATATATAAACTTTGCAACATAAAGTTTGGGGCCTTAAACTCCCTTCACGAAGTTATTAAGGGCTACTTAAATGATTCGTTCAAAAATAATATCCCAATTTTGCATCCTTAATTAGCGGAATTACAATTACCTTAACAGATACAATTACATTTTAGCATATACAATTTACCATAAACCAGTGTGCATGCCACCTAAAATCATCAAAATAGCAGTGCGTGAAGTTTTTTAAGGTTTATTAGGGTGTTTAAAACTTTCTTTTAGTGAAAAAGAGTATTTTTGTTTACAATTTTTCTTATTAGAAAGATATTAACCCTATTTGTTTTTTTGGAAATCTATTTCCGATTTAAGACTCTGTTTTACATTTTTGGAAATCTGTTTACTCCACTTCCAGAGTAAATGCATCACCGAAAAGATCTTTTATTACAGGGAGATCTTCTTCAGATATGTTTATTACTTCCACATCAGCCATGTCTCGGAAGTAATATTCTGCATTGGCAATTTGACCCTCATCATTCATGTACAGGTATAGTCCGTCCACGAATTCCTCTGGATTTTGTGATGGGAGGAATATTTCAAAACGGATGAGGATTTGGGAACCTGGAATATTATCCTGAAGGTCCTGTTTCTTCTGTTCATCCTGCAAAGCTGCTCTAAATTCTTTCATCCGGGAATTAAGCTCCTTCAGTATTCTTTGTTCATCGTTACTCATGAATTCACCTAATCTCATATTTAATTTAACTCATATGTATTATACTTCTTATTGGTTTTTCTGCCTTTAAATATAACTGGAAGTGGATTTATACACTTCAGGAATATATAAAGAAACTTCAGGATATATATAAAGAAATAATAGGGTGAAGTATTAATAGTTTTTCCTCGAAGTAAAATTAGATTCTACTTGTATGAACTGTAATTCTTACTTGTATGTGTATTTCTTTTCTTCAAACTCAATGGTGAATTCTGTGCCTTTATCCCTTTTGAGTTCAATGTTTCCATCAATCTGATCAGTTAAAATGTTAACCAAACGTAAACCCAGTGATTTTGTGTTTTTATAGTCAATATTTTCCGGGAACCCCACACCATTATCAGTGACTGTTAGCCTGTATTTGGGATGGTTGTGATGGAAGCCTATATCTATCTGACCACTTCGATCATTGGGAAATGCGTGTTTCAGGCAGTTTGATAGAAGTTCATTCACAATGAGCCCTAAAGGAATCATGGTGTTGATGTCTATCATTACTTCCTCAACATTGAACTTAAGCTTCACACGATCTGGATCAGTGGCATAAGTCCGGAAAAGGTCGCTGGCCAGTGTTTGGATGTACTCCCCAATATCGATATTTTTAAGATGGCTGGACTGGTATAATCTGTCATGGATAAGTGCCATGGACCTGGCACGATTCTGACTGTCTTTGAAAACATTCAGAACTTCTTCATCCTTAATATAACGGGATTGAAGGTTCAAAAGACTGGATATGATCATCAGATTGTTCTTAACCCTGTGGTGAATTTCCCTTAAAAGCATCTCTTTTTCTTCAAGAGAAAGTTGTATCTTTTCTTTCATCTTGTTACGTTCAGTTATATCCCTGGCAATGGATAAAGACAGTTTATCCTCTTTTAAGGTGAAAATATGGGTGCTGATCTCAACTGGTATTTTAACACCATCCTTGGATATTAGAACTGTTTCAAAGGTGATTTTATCATTTTCATCCAGGTCTCTCATGTGGTTGGATCCAGTGAATGATTCAAGATCCTCAATATCCTTGGGTGACATTTCCAGGAGTTCTTCATGGGTGTACCCCAGTATCTGACTGGCAATACTGTTAACCTCAACAAAATTTCCGGAAATTCCATCTTCAGTGAGTTTATGCAGGAAAATAGCATCATTAGCATTGTTGAATAGGTTGCGGAATTTCTCTTCACTATCATGCAATGCCTCCTCAGCACCTCTATTTTTAAGTGCCACTGAGGATAGGTTCACCATGGTTTGAAGTGCACTGGAATCTAACACATCATTAACATCCAGGAATATGCTGGCACTGCCATATATCCGTTCATCCCACTTAAATCCAGTAACGTATATCTCCCCAATGTTCAGGAGCTTTTCAAGTTCTTGACATTGATTTTCAGGAACATTTCCCCCTAAGATCTCAAAAATACCCCCATTAACTCGGTAGGGTTGGTTTTTTAAAATGGCTCCTTTCCCCTTTTTAGTGAGTGAGGAACATTGAATGGTGAAATTATTTAAGTCTTTATCTGGGAAGTTATCCTGAAGGATTTTGATCTTTAGTGGATTTCCAGCTACATTTTTTACTTTAAAAGTATTCAGATACGGATTGTAGGTAGATATAATTACAAAACCTTCACCAATCAGTTTTTCTATTTTTTCACCTATGAACTGGTAAATATCAAATTCAAGGGGTAATTCCAAGAAATCAAGGGCAGTATCCGATATAAATGTCTCAAAGGATGGGAAAAGTCTTTTTTTGTCATTTCTGAGTTTGAAATTTTCTTCTTCCAGTGATGAAATTCTCTTGAGTGACTCTTCCAGCTCATTGACAAGGTGTTCTCTGGATTTATTGTGAATATTCATTTAATGCCTCCCCCAGATTTGTTTTAAGTGCAGAATTGAGGGTTAATTTTTTATTCAAGTCACCATGGGGATTTAAATTTTCAGTATTTAAATTTCAGTAACTTAGAATTTGCTGAAAACTTTTTTAATCCCCACACCTTTGTAGTCCCAATTCCAACATCTTAATTCCCCATTCTATATCCTAGTTGAATCTATTTTACTTTGATTTTCCGTATTTAGTTTCTTTGAATTTAATGCAGAATTCAGTTCCATTGGAGGTGTCCAGTTCTATTTGACCATCAATTTGACGAGTTAAATTGTTAACCAATTGTAATCCAAGTGATTCAGTGTTACGGTAGTCTATATCTTCAGGAAAAGCTATTCCCGTGTCACCGATTTTTAATTGGTACTGGTCACCGATTAATTTGAAATCAACGGTTATATCACCAGACATTCCATCAGGGAATCCATGTTTAAGGGCATTGGACACCAGTTCATTCAGGATCAATCCCAGGGGAATGGATGTGTTGATATCCATCATCACATCTTCAACATCAATATCCAGGTTGATCCGGCCAGAACCATCAGCATAGGTGTGGAAAAGGTCTTTGGATAGTGTTCGAATATAGTCACCGAAGTTGATCCGTTTTAGATCCGTGGATCGGTACAGTCTTTCGTGTATTAATGCCATGGAGTTTGCCCGGCTTTGACTCTCCTTAAAAATACCTAAAGCCTCTTTATCCTTAATGTACCGTGACTGTAAATTCAGTAGACTGGATATGATCATCAGATTGTTCTTAACCCGGTGATGAATTTCTTTAAGGAGCATTTCCTTTTCATGGAGGGACTGCTGTATTTCCTCTTCCATTTCCACCCTTTTGGTGATATCTCTACTAACCGCAAGCACACCAGTTATATTTCCCGCATTGCCGGTCATTATATTGGTTACAGCTTCTGTGGGAACTATGCTACCATCTTTACATACCTGGTCAACCCGGAATGTCTGCATTTTGACAGATTCATCTCCAGAAAGGAAGGCCTGAATTTTCAATGGTAACTTTTCCATTATGTACTGGTATGATTCCGAGGTTAACACATCTTCCAGGGATTGGTTTAACACTTCTTCTGCTGTGTATCCCCTTAATTTATAAACTGATGGACTTACATATGTAAATTTCTGAGAGTTTATGTCCATTACCCATATAACATCACCGGAATTCTCTGAAATGAGACGGTACTTCTCTTCACTTTCGGTTAAAGCTATTTCTGCTTGCTTGCGTTGGGTTATATTTTCGAAAACCGCCACAAAGTATTCCCGGGCTGGGCTGAATACGGATATGTTCAACCAGATTTGGAGGGGTTTGAAATAGGTTTCTATTGATTCAGACACTCCAGTCATGGCAACACGGCCGTATATCTCAAATAATTCTGGTTGCGCTTCTATGATTCCCGGAATGGCTTCTGTAATTTTTTTTCCTTCGATGTTTTCCAGACCGGTGAGTTTGTAAAAAGCACTGTTAACATCGATGTATATCCAGTCCTGGGGATGGCCTTCATCATCAAAGAGCATTTTACAGTAGGCAAATCCTTCCAGCATGTTTTCAAATAAGGTTCTGTACTTTTTCTCACTTTCCACCAAAGCTTTTTCAACTTTCTTACGTTCGGTGATGTCACGGGAAACAGCAATGGCAACTTCCTGGCCCTGAAGTTGGAAGAGGTGATTGCTCACTTCTACCTGTATTCGTTTTCCCTCCTTGGTAACGTGAATCATCTCAAAATTAGCATGACCATTTTTTCTGAGGGCTTTTGCATTTTCAGGCATTTTATCCCGGAAATCAGGGGCCACAATATCTGCTGGAGACATACTCAAAAACTCTTCCCTGGTGTAACCCAGTCTTTTTTGACCTACCTGGTTTACCTCCAGAAAGTTACCTGGAAGGCCATCTTCTTTCATAAGGTTCAAACTGATCATGTCATTGGCATTGTTGAACACTTCCCGGAACTTCTCTTCATTTTCCGTTAAGGCAACCTCCATTTGTCGGCGTTGTGTCACATCATGAGCTAAATGGATGCTACCTCTCAACTGGCCATCATCATCGATTATGGGTGAAACTGAGACACTGTAATCTCCGTGGAGTTTATCAATGAAGAATTCACTGCTGTGAGGTTGTTGATCCTGTATGAGCAAGGAATGGGGACAGAAAGAGGGTGGCTCGCTGGTGCCATGAACCACTGAATAACATTTCACACCAACCAGATTACTTGAGTCAGTATGTAGGCCCTGGGCCATGGCTTTATTAACCTTTTTTATGTTATGGTTCCCATCAATAATGGCTATGGGATCAGGCAAGGCATTAAAGGTGAGTTCCCACTCATCTTCAGAATGTCTCAGTTTTAATTCCGCATTTTTACGTTCAGTAATATCTTCTAATGTCTCTAAAACACCAATAATATCTCCTTTACCATCTCTGATTTCTGCAGCGGTGAAATAGAGCCATGTGCCATTTTCACCAACGTCCGGGAAGAAATCCTCGGCTTCAAAGGCATTTTCTACGTAGGGGGATTTTCTGCACTTGTCCTTGTACCATTCCCGGATCCCCTCTAGATCACGGTCCACGAGTAAATCAGCCATTAACGGTCTTTCTTTATGGTACAATATTGTACGGTGTTTATTTGTTCCCAGTATTTCACTGGCCATGCTTCCGGTGTATTTTTCAAGGGCTTTATTCCAAAAAATAACCTTGTGATTGTGATTTATGATAAATTGAGGAATGGGAGATGCATCTATTATTGCAAAAGTTAAATCAGCAACCCTAATATCTTTTTGCTCCATACATCTCACCCCCATATTCTACTTGAATTGTAAGTTTTTTTGATATTTACAGATTTTTTTTAGTATCCTAGAAAATAATTGATATTGTATCCTGCAAATAATTGAAATTGTATCCTACAAATAATATGAAATTTCTTATGTAGCCCCCAATCCAGGGCTATCCCATAGTATATTATAACTCTGTTTTTTAAAAAATTTATAACTATGCCCCTAACCCATTTCCTTTAGAAATAAATTGAAAAATTAAAATGTATTGATATACACTGCCCCTTTTTTTTAGTTTCCCTGTAAAGCTCTTATCAGCCCCGGCCCATCTCTTATCAGCCCAGTCCATGTGTTTCTTGATTTGGGGTACTTTAAATCGGTAAGGCTATTTAAAACACACTTTAAAATATATTAATAATGGGAAACATAAATAATACAACGTATAGGTGCTTGATTTCACTATTGATATCTCGGGGGTTCATTAATGAGCAGTAGTCCGTATAAATGGGGAGTAGTTTTAATTGCCTGCATGGCAATCTTTATCATTGTTTTAGATTCATCAGCAATGAACGTGGCCATAAGTACGCTGGTTGTAGAGTTAAACACAAGTTTATCTGTTATCCAAGCCATTATAGCATTATATGCCCTGATAATTGCTTCTTTTATGTTGTTGGGGAGTAAAATCCAGGATATTCTGGGTAGAAAGAAAACATTCATGGTGGGGCTGATGGTATATGCTTCAGGGACAATCATTGCCACCTTAAGTATCAATGCAGGGATGCTTCTTTTAGGATGGGCTGTTCTGGAGGGTATTGGTGCGGCGATGATTTTACCGGCCACCACCACCCTAGTGGGGGCCAGTTATGAAGGTAAGGATAAGGTCACTGCCTTTGGGATATGGGGAGGTATTGCAGCAGTGGGTGCTGCAGTGGGACCCATTGTGGGTGGGGTTTTCACCACCTACCTCAGCTGGAGACTGGTGTTTGGATCAGAGCTGATATTTGTTGTGATTATATTACTATTCCGGCACTACTTAACCGAATCAAAACCAACCCTCAAATGGAAAGATTTAGACATAGTGGGGGCGTTACTTTCCATAGTTTCTTTGATACTAATTGTTCTGGGTATTCTACTTCTCAGCAAACCACAGAACTGGGAATATGTATCGGTACTGGTGGTTTCAGGTTCAATTCTCTTTGTAATCTTTCTATTATGGGAGAGAAGAAGGATCAATAGGGATTTGGAACCATTATCAGATATAACCCTGCTGAAAAATCGTGTGTTTGGATTGGGAAACCTGAACTCGGTTATACAGCAGATACCCCTGGCAGGGTTTCTTTTCATCATCCCAGTATTCCTGCAGCAGGTAACCAAACTAAACGCCTTTGACACTGGTTTGGCCCTCTTACCTGCTTCGGTAACCATTCTAATCTTTTCACTCATTGGTGCCAAATTATCATCGGTTCTAGAGTCCAAGTATATCGTTATGATTGGATTTGTGGTTGCCGCAGCAGGGACCTATATACTTGGCGGGGTATTCAACCTGAACACCCAGATAATAGACCTGGTGCCGGGTACGGTTGTTTTTGGTGTGGGTATTGGTTTACTCCTCTCCCAGTTAACCAATCTCACCATGTCAGCAGCAGGTGATGATCAGGAAACTGATGCTTCTGGTTTGCTTAATTGCTTTAAAAATCTGGGTTACTCCCTGGGAACAGCTTTGATAGGGGTTTTGCTCCTGCTGGGCATATTTGGTGGATTGACCTCTGGAATAGAAACATCGGGGGTGGCTGGTAACATGTCCACTCAACAAATTCAGGATGGTCTTATGAGTTATGTGGAAAAGATGCAGACTGGTACTCCTCCCATACCACCAGAACTGGTGCCTTACTCTACCCAGATTATAAATTCATCCATAAGCTCTGCAATGAAGCAAACATTCACGGTATTATCCTTGATCCTGCTTTTAGGATTCATTACCAGCATATTCCTTCCATCAACCAAAAAGGCAGATTAATAACTGGAGGATGACCCGGAAACAGATAATAATAAAAGAAATGATTAATAAATTATATAATATGAACTGAAATTGCATTTGAAATAAAGAATTGATGGAGGTTGGGAAATTGAACAATCAAATAAACGGAATTATAATGATGGTACTGGGTGTAATACTGGCAATTCTCTACTTTGCTTTGCCCACGTTTCTACTGTACACCTACTGGCTAGCAGTAATAATATTCGTGGGATATGGTTTCTACACCTACCAAAAAAGAGGATAGTCCTGCACTACCCCCTTTTTTTCTTCTTTCGTGTAGGTTTACTTTTTTTAATATTTTCATTTAGGTTTTCTAAAAAATTATTATTTAGACCAATTTTTAATAGAAAAACATTTTTACCTGCAGAAATCCCTACCTGCAGAAATCCCTATTTATCAACTTTAAGCGCCTTTTCACCATACCAACTAACTCCCAGGGCACCTAGGGGTGCAGTGAATAATATGGCAATTACAGCTATGGCCAGAATCTCTTGCCCGGATGCAACACCCATTGAAAGTGGAATAGCACCTATGGCTGCCTGTACCGTTGCTTTGGGCATGTAAGCAATTATGCAGAAGATTTTTTCCTGTAAATTTAGATTTGAACCCAATAGTGACAAGTATACCCCTGCACTGCGTGCCATTAAACCTATTATGATTATGGTCAGACCCACCACTGCAAATGAAGCTGCCAGGTAGATGTTCACTTGTGCTCCCACCAGTACAAAGAGCAGTATTTCTGCAAATATCCATATTTTATCAAATTTACCCGAAATCTGCATTCCCAGTTCTGGCATTTTCCCCAGTATAACAAAACCAATCACCATAACACCTACCAGAGCTGCAATTGGAACCAAACTGCTTAATGCATCACCTAAATTCTTTAATATGATGGCTGAAGCGAGGATTATCAGTGTCTTCTCGGTGTTACGTATGTTAAAGCGTTTGAAGACATATATTAAGATAACCGCAATGATCAGTCCAAATAGAATTCCAAGAGCAAATTGTAAGGGAATACTCAGAACTGTCATTAGATAGTTTACCTGCTGGCCTCCGTATATTCCCAGGAATATGGAAAAGATGGTGATGGAAACCACATCATCAACTGAAGCACCGGTTAATATGATAAGTGGGATTCCTTTACTAGTTCCCATCCTTCTCTTGATGAATGAAAGCATTTGGGGGACGATAACTGCAGGGGATACCGCTGCAATGATAAAACCCAGCATTCCTGCTTCAACAAAAGGTAAACCTAAAAGATAGTGGGCTACGAACATTACAGTGAGTCCCTCAACCACATCCGGGATAAAACTCATTTTAACAGCGGACATTCCAACCTTCCGCAGGCTATCCATGTGGATTCCAAATCCTGCCCTCAATAGAATTATGATAAGTGCTATTGCCCTTAAATCCCCAGATATATTTAGTATGGCTTTATCAATGAGATTCAATCCATACGGACCAATAATTATGCCCAAAATAAGCATTCCCAGTAATCCGGGGAGTTTAATTTGTTTAAAGAGTTTGCTGAATAATAGACCAAGTAAGATTATAATGGCTACGCTAAAGGCCACGTACTGAAATTCCATTTAGATCAATCCTAATCTTTAAATAGTTGTTTAGGAGTTATTCCCAACAAGTAGTCAACTAAATTTGATTTAAATTTGTTCAGATAGTGGTATTTGAAAATAGTATTGTTTAGTGGGGTTTTTTCATATTCTAACATTTCGCTTCTTCCTTAGATTTTTTTTAAACAGGAGTCATTAGCTTGTTGTAAGCAGTTTATGGTGAACCCCATCACCGAAGGTAAGTGTTATAATTTTTTATTATATAATACTTTTGAATTTCACCATCCTTTTGAATTTCAATATATCTTACCTTTTTAATAATTTTCGTTGGTAAAAAATGTAAGAACTTAGGAAAATAAGCAAACCAAAAGGAAAATAAGCAAATCTAAAATTTTTCCAAAGAAAATAATGTTTTTTTAAATATTGTAATTTAAGTTAGTAGACCCGGTTATAATAAATCAAAGCAAAACAAGAAAGGGTTTTTTAGGGTTGAAATTCAATTATATAAGTTGAAATTCAATTAAAAAGTTTAATCCAATTAAAAAAAAAATGTATTCAAGTTATCATAACTTGAATTTATCCTGCTATTAGTGCAAAAAGGCCGGCAATAAACATTATGACTATTGCAATCCATAGTAACCACACCGTAAAAACAGGGAATAGCAGGAAAAGAATCAGGAAAATAATAGCAAAACCCACCAGTGACCCACCAGTTGCTTGTTGTTTTTCAACCATTTTTTTCACCTCCTCTACATAATTAATCTATTATTATAATCTCTTTTTTTAAATATAAGTTATTTTCGGGCATTAATTATATAAAAGGGCATGAATTATATTAAAATTCCATAAAATAATTTAAAATTTAACATTAACTTCACCTGAACATTTGTTCCTGCGGGGGTTTCCAGTTTGTCCATGTGCTCTTTTTAACAGTACTAAAAATTTATTTAAAACCAAAATATTTATATAGTGCTAGTACTGATTAGTCATATAACTGACTGGTGAGTCATAAAATAAAATAGCAGGTCATTGATCCATTAGTCACAATTGTTATGGTGAAACATATGGCACTGGCAAAATGGAAGGAAAGAGAAAAAGAACAACGTCGAAATGATATTATCGATGCTGCTAGGAAACTATTCGCTAAAAAAAACCTTGATGAAGTTTCAATGGATAAAATAGCAAATGAAGTTGGTTTTGGCAAAGGTACGCTTTATCTTTATTTTAAAAATAAAGAATCATTATACTTTGCTGTAACCTTACGCAGTACTCGAATTTGGGCAGAAATGGTTAAAAAAGAGGTTAAAAAGGGAAATACTAGTTTAGAAAAGTTAAAATTATATGGAAATGCAAATAGGGAGTTTTCTAATAAATACCCCGATGATTTCAGGCTATTGTATTCCCCTTCATCAATTAAAAAACAATTTGATATGGATAAAATGACGAGTAGTGACCAGTTCCAAGAAGAAAGGGACTTATTCAAAGAAATAATGTTCATAGGAATAGATTTGATACAAAAAGGAATAGATGAGGGTGAAATCAGACCCGATGTGGATCCTACTGAAGCTGCTATTCTCCTATCAGTAATCTTCAATGGTAATGTGAATATGGGGGACTGGAGTAAAGAGATACTGGAAAGCAAGGGGATTGGTGAACAAAAATTTACCAATGATATAGGGGACTTTTTTCTCCACATGTTAATGAAATAAAAGAAACTGGTGAATATCTCAAAGGGAATTAACTGATTAGCTAACTGAGATTTAAATGCGGACAAACATGATTGAATTGAGTTTTTATAGTAAAAAAAAGCTAAATGAGAATTATTATAGTAAAAAAAGAGCCAAATAAGAGCCATTATAGTAAAAGGAGAGATGAATATGGATTTTAATAGATTAGGAAATAATTTAAACCAACTTTTAAAATTGGAAAACGAACCAGTAGCCATAAAATGGTCTGTAAACGAACCAGAAAACGTTGAAAAGGAAGAGGGTAAATCAAGATTCTGCAGTAAACTTGAAAAAGCCATGAAAGGCGAAATGTTCTATGCAACTTTAGAAGAGGAGGAATGTATGGGTGGTGCCAGATACTCTGGACTTAAAAGTATGAGTGAATACCCGGCAAATGTACAAAGTGGTGCATTTATGGTTCCAAGGGGCCTATACAAGGATATTCCGGCAGTGCAGCGTTCAAGGAAAAATGAAACATACATAGAACCTGGAATTTTCAGTGCAATTATCTTCGCCCCGCTTAATAAGGCAGAATTTGAACCAGATGTTGTATTTATAGTCTGTAACGTGAAACAGGGAATGGAAGTACTCCATGCCAATGCATATGATTCAGGATCACATGGGCTGGGCGCTGACGCAGCCCCCATATGCAGTTCAATGGCTGCAGCTCCCTATATGACTGGAAAAGTCACTTATGGATTTGGTGACGTTGGAGCAAGACAAAATATGGATATAAATTCTGGAGAAATCATGGTCAGTATTCCTGGAAGTGATTTATCCCGTATTGTTTCTAATTTGAGTCAAATGAGAACTAAAATGCTATTTAAGGAAGAATAATGTTATTTAAGGAAGAACAATTTTAGGACTAATAAAAATTTCAGGGTATTGTATTTTATTTTATCTTTTTTAAAAGTCCATTTAGTAAAAAAAAGAATTTGACCCCCTCATAAATCGCTGAATCCCTTAAGAATGATAAATGTAAAAAAATAGACCCCAGTGATAACTATGGACTATGAAAACCATTATAAACTTCCTAAGAATAGAATAATCCTGATTATGGCCGGGTTAATGGTTGGGCTTCTGGTAGCTGCCTTTGATTATTCAATCATGGGAACAGCTATGCCTAAAGTTATTAACAGTTTACAGGGAATGGAATATTATACATGGCCCTTTACAGCCTATATGTTAACTTCAACCATTGCCATAATCCTTTTTGGTAAACTATCAGATATTTACGGTAGAAAACATGTTTTAATCCTTGGGATCATCACATTTGTTATAACTTCAGTTATGTGCGGGTTTTCCACCAGTATGTATCAACTGATCTTGTTTAGAGGGCTTCAGGGAATTGGGGGTGGAATTTTAGTATCCCTCCCATTTATGGTGGTTGGAGAAATTTTCTCTCCAAGGGAAAGAGCCAAATACATGGGAATACTGGGATCAGTATTTGGACTGGCAGATGTTTTAGGGCCGATTATTGGTGGAGTGGTCACTGATACTTTCGGCTGGAGATGGGTGTTTTTTATAAATATTCCAGTGGGGATCGCCGCTGTATGCATAATCTGTTATTCTCTTCCCAACTTCAAATTACCAGATGTTAAAAAAATCATTGACTACTCCGGGATCATAACCTTTACACTAACTTTAAGTTCACTGTTTCTGGCACTAACACTGGCTGGAGATTTAAATACATATTCATCAGCTGAGATAGCTGGACTTCTTGTATTTTTAGGAATCATGTTTATACTGTTCATCTCGGCTGAAAAAAGAGCAACAGAACCCATTTTACCATTACATCTATTTAAAAATCCAATATACAATGTATCCTCATTAGAAAGCTTTATAGCCGCAGCATTGATGTTCTGCGGGATAATTTACGTCCCCTTATTTGCACAGGGCGTTTTAGGTATTAGTGCAACAAATTCAGGTCTCCTCATGATCCCTATGCTTTTCAGTCTTACATTGGCCTCAGTAATCACCGGAGAAATAATTTCAAGGACAGGGAGATACAAAAAGCTGGTGATTGCTGAATTTATCATAACCGGAATAGGAGTTGTGCTTTTATCTTCAATGAATATTAATACACCGTATTACCTTTTGCTAGTCTATTCTACTGTTCTGGGTATTGGTTCAGGAATGGCCTATACAATATTCAATGTGGCAGTGCAGAATGCATTTCCACTACGAGAAATAGGTATTGTAACCGCTTCTATACGGTTTTTCAGAAATGTGGGTACCATTGTGTTCGTTTCAATATTTGGATACATAATGAATTTCACACTGGCTAGTTCTGCTACCGCTACTGTAAGTTATACTCAGGCTTTAGCACTTTCTATCCAGAATATTTTTTTAGTGGCCATAGTATTGGCCTTTGTAGGACTCGTTGTTGCATTCTTCCTTGAAGAAATACCTTTGGGTGATGAAAATGAATCAGATGAAGATGCATCCTAATAACTCAGGATAAATTTAAATTTTTAACAGGGAGACCGAATAAAGTTAAAAAGACCGAATAAATTAAAAAGACCGAATAAAGTTAAAAAGACTGAATAAAATTAAATTTTAAACAGAAAAACTGAGTAAATTAAATTGTTAACAGGGAGACTAACTAAAAAGGAAGATTGATAAAGTGATTAAAGTGGCTGTAACCGGCGCAGGTGGGAGAATAAGTTCCAAAATAATTAAAACCATACTCAAACAGGAAGATATGGAAGTTGTGGCAGTTATAGGGGCACCAAATACTCCACTTGAAGGAAAAGATGCGGGTGAAGTAATGGGCGTAGGAAAGATCGGTATCCCTGTAAATGGTGCACAAGGGCTTGCAGATGTCTTAAATGAAAAGAAACCTGATGTTCTTGTTGATTTTACCATAGCAAGTGCCACGGTGAGTACAATAAGAACTGCGGCAGAATGTGGTGTTAATGTAGTTGTAGGCACAACAGGACTTTCAGATGAACCGATGATAACTGAATCCATTGAAGAGAATAATATAAAAGCAGTTATCTCTCCAAACATGGCAGTAGGTGTTAATGTGTTTTTTAAAATCATCAAAGACCTTGCAAAGATTCTCCCAGATTATGATATTGAAATAATAGAAGCTCATCACAAACATAAAGTGGATGCACCTTCTGGCACAGCCTGTAAAGCTTATGAAATTATTGCTGATGAACTAGGGAGAGTAAAAGATGAATTCTGTGTCTGTGGTAGACATGGAATGGTGAGTGCACGAAGTCCTGGGGAAATAGGAGTACATGCAGTTCGTGGTGGGGATATTGTTGGAGATCATACCGTACTTTTTGCTGGTGAGGGTGAAAGATTGGAAATTATCCACAGAGCAGGAAGCAGGCAGGCATTTGTAACTGGAGCGATTAAAGCAATACGATATATTGATTTTGAAGCTCCTGAGGGAAAAATCAGTACCATGGCTGATGTTCTTGGTATAAAATAAAATAAAAAAAATAATAAAATAGTGCCTTATTTTTGCAAAAGGACCTACTTATTTTGCAAATGATACCTACTTATTTTGCAGATGAGACCTATTTATTTACAAATGAGCCTATTTATTATACAAATGAAACCTACTTATCCGTTAATTTCTCGGCATAGGCCCGTGGTCCGTAAAGCATGTACCCGATGCCCACAAAGATCAGAACATACTCACCGATGGTAACAGCAGGTGGAGGGGAGACCGTGAAGAAGAACAGTGCCTGGTCAGCGGGTGCGGTGAGAAAAAGGAGCGTCGCATCAATTACCGCCAAGACACCGGCGAGCCTCGGTCTTCGTAGCCACAGCGCAACCAGCCCGGCAAGTGGAATCAGCAAACCCACTGTTATGAAAAACCCAGCGAAAGCCAGGGTCCTTATTTCATTCATACGAGTCTCGACTCCCAACGGAGTCAACAGAAAGCCTAAAATGAATCCAAAACCAAACAAAACTGCCAATATGCGCTCTGCACTGGTGGAAAGACGTTTAGGCCGAGCTTTTGTTGATTGAGAGTTGTTTTTTTCCATAAATATACCCCCCTAATATTTCATTTTTTTTATGTTCTGATTATTTTCATTTTTATATTTTATATGGCTAGAAATAATAAATTTACTGTTTTCTCAAAAGATTTTGGCCTGAGAAAAAAGGTTTAAATTCTCTGAGTAGGCAGCTACAAAATAAAAAAGAGCTTATTTTTGCATAAGAACCACAATGGATATGACAGTTTTAAAAGGATTGATTGTGTTGAATTAGTGCTATTCTAGCCCCATTGGGATCTTCTATGAATGCCAGAGTCCCCACGGTTATAGGTATAGGTTCC
The DNA here is from genome assembly GCF_016217785.1 of Methanobacterium sp. Lineage (NCBI taxonomy): Archaea > Methanobacteriati > Methanobacteriota > Methanobacteria > Methanobacteriales > Methanobacteriaceae > Methanobacterium > Methanobacterium sp. The sequence continues at coordinate 33,165 of NZ_JACRGA010000010.1, read as the reverse complement.
ATTATGATTTTAGCACCTTTTGCTTTAAGATCTTTAATGGTGCCATCAATGTGCGTGTTGAAGCATGGAATAATAAAGGCAGTACTCAGGATATGTTAGGAAAATACAAGGAATCTATTGAATGCTATGATAAAGTTTTAGAAATAAATCCAAATAACAAAACTGCCCAAAATAATAAAATGTTATCATATCAAAATTTAGAATTGAAGAATAAATATTAAATTATCCAGTTTTCTTCATAAAACCTTTTTATTTTTTCTAAAGTTTCTAAATTAATCATTCGGCGGTACTCATTAGGATCGTTTAAATTTAAAAGTTCATCAGTTTCCATATCTCCAATTATATTGAAATTATTTTTCAAATAATTCGAAAATACAGTTAAATCATTATGATCTTCAAAAATAATGAACGGGAATCCTGAAGTTCTAGTATCAAAATTAAAACTATTTTTTAATAATATACTTGCAAATAATCCATCAAATTCTTCTAAATTGTAACAATAAAATCCATGAGTGTCTTTGTCTTTAAATATGTACATAAAAGAAGGTGATGGAAATAATACTCGGCACCCATCACAATAAGCATATTCACATTCAAATATTACTGTTGAATTATGTTTAAAGAAAACTTTTCCATAAAACCCCGAATTATCTAAATAAAAAGCACAAAAAGGTTCCATACCTCTCTCTTCAGGTTTTGAAATTTCGATTGTGAATTCTGGATGTATTTTATGATATGCTGATCTCCGCTCGTCAAATTCACATTCCCAATTCTTATAATCTCCTAATAATTCTTTAAATCTATCTTCAATTTTTAAATTTAATCCAAATTGTTCTTTCCACATCATTTTTATATGATTATAATCTGCCGATTTATCAATACTAGTATTTTTATCGCCTATTCTAGTGTATATATAATTTGCTCTAACAATTTTCTCTTTTTTGCTTTTATTATAATCTTTAGTTAAAAAATATGGTTTAAATCTCTTATTTTCAATTATGATAACATCTATTTCTTTTTCATCAATTTTTAATGTTTGAACTTCAATTTCAGGACGGTTTTCCGCTGCAAAATGAACATTACTTAAAAAATCTACTAATTTCACTTGATTTTTCCTATTTTTTTGTTCTGAGGTTAATCCTTTTATTTCACAGCCCTTAGCAGGATCAGTAACTCCCAAAATTAAATATCTATCCCCTTCATGGTTACAATTAGCTAAACATATAAGATCATGCAATAATGATGCATTATCTTCGTGAGGTTCTTCTTTAAAATCCCAATATGTACCTTCACGTTTACTATCAATTAAATCTAGTATTATATCTTCTAAGTTATCCAAAAAAACACCCATTATATTTAATATCCTCAATTATAGATAAATTTACTGATTTAAAGATTTTGCCCGAGAAGAAGCGTTAAATTGTCTGAGTAGGTGATTATAAATAAAAAGAGCTTATTTTTGCGACGAGAACAGGAGGATAAGTAGTATTTAAAAAAAATAGGATTAATTGTGTTGGATTAGCGCTATTCTGGCCCCACTGGGGTCTTCTATGAATGCTAGTAATCCTACTGTTATGGGAACCGGTTCCATTATGATTTTAGCACCCTTAGCTTTAAGATCTGTAACTGTACCATGAACATCCTCAACATCCATTCCTATTGAAAATAGTCCAGGTTCATCTTCCGGGTTTTTAATGAGTTCTATCATAGCCTCCCCCTCACCCTTCAGCAGGGTGATTTCTCCGGCAGGCCCCAGATGGTACTGACTATCTATTTCAAACCCCAAAACATCGGTGTAAAACTTAATAGACTCATCCATATCCTTAACAATGATAGTAGTGTATTTAACTTTCATCTTCAAATCACCACTTTAATATCTGTTAACAAGGTTACTAATTTTTTTATTTTCATTTCTTATTCAAGACAATCCTGTATCAAACTTGGAAATACAATTGATTTGTCAAAACGAAGTGAAAACGATTATTTTTTCGAATATTCTATGTATTTACCTGCTCCATCAATTCTAGAGTTCTTAACATATACTGAAAGGTTTTAGGAATATTTTTAATCGCAATTCCTAAAATTACCATTAATCCATATCCAAAAATATAATGAATATTTCTAACAACATTTAATCACATTTCTTTCTTGAATTAATTGAACCTTATTTGGATCAATTTTAAATTTGAACCTAAAATGGATCATCCATCGTTTTTAGATAACTCATTTTCTAAAACCATTTTCTCCATACTATCATTGATAATTACCCATTTCTAAACTTTATAAATAGTTCTGGCAGATAATAAAGACTGCTCCCATTTTATATTTAATTTTAACGGTTTAAAGTTATTTTAAAAGTTAATGATTGGTTTTCTAAACAAATTAGAGATTAAAGCATGGATGAATGCAATTGGGGTTAAAATGGTTCCTAACATCATATTCAGCTCATAAAATATGCTGCTTCTGGGATCAGGCCGACCCCTTAATCTGTTGAAAAAGGAACTCCAGGGAATACCATAAATATTTCCAATCATAATCATGCAAGTAGCACCCAGGATGCCTATTGCTGTGGATATCCCATAGATTTCCACAATACGTTGCCATGATTCCAGGGTAGGGTTTCCTCGCATATCGGCATAGTGTTGTACAAACATAACTGCTGGAATTTCACCAGCAGGAACATCGTCCATGATTCCAGAAAGCATTTTCTGGATTTCTTCAGTGCTCATTCCACTTTCCAGAGCCCCTTTTGTATGGGCGTAGGAACATATTGCACATCCATTTACTTCAGTCACCGCAAGCATGATCCTTTCAATAAATTTTTGGCTCATATCCTTGCTCTTTTTAGCCTGAAGCATGTACCTCATAGTTCGGATTCCTTTATAAAAAATCCAGTAAGATTCTGAAACCGAGTAAAGTTTTTTACCAAATTCAGGTTCAACTTTTTTAATGTTGTCTTTTTCCACGAGTGTCATGACCTATTTCCTTAAAATTAGCAGATGGATATATTTAATGATTATTTCCTATTTATCTTCAGTGTTTAACGAAATATGAGTAGGATTTATAGTGAAAAAATGACGGTAATTGGACGACAAAGGATAGTTACTTTTGCTGTATTGTCGTTAAATTAATTCATGTACGACTTAACTCTCCTAATTTTATATTCCTTTTAAATTATTCACTTTATACTTAAAAGTAGCTACTCCAAGACTTAACTCAGATTCTCTAGATCCTAATTCTCTATACTTTTATTAAGATACGAACTGTTCGTATTGCATTTAGTGGTAAATCATAACTGTTGGGAGGAATTTGGGTCTGATCTGGGCATTAACTTGGAATATTCATTTATTAATTAATGACCATAGTGTAGTTTACACACATCAATTAAATGGAGGTGAAGTAGAGTGAACAAAACAAAAAAAGCAGCACTTATCTGTGCCATGGTCATGATGATTAGTATTGTACCTGTATTCGCATTGAACGACACATCAAATAACACAACGGATGAGAACGGACAATACCAGTATGGTCAGGATAACGGAAATGCTGGAAGTGGTAACTGCGGAAACTGTGATGGAGAACACAAATACATGTGTGGTCAGAAAAACGGAAATGCTGGAAGTGGTAACTGCGGAAACTGCCAAGGAATGAACTGTAACAACGCATCCTAAAAAAAACTTTAGAAAGGTTGATATTAACCTTTCATTTTTTTTCTTTTTATTTGTGGGAGTGTGAGGGGAGATCTCCATGTTCGTGGTTTGAAATGCTATGATATTTTTCCCCTGAAGCGGTCACTGGATCTATGTGGATTGTGGCATTGGATAGATATTGTAAATGATGTAGGAGTTGATGTCTGACTTCTTTTGCTATTTCATGCCCTTCTTCAACTGTTAATTTTGGATCTACTGCAATATTTACTTCTGCATGTAGCCTGTGCCCTAACCATCTCACCCTAACTTCTCCAATATCTTGCACACTTTCAATATGGCTTATGGTATGTTCTATTTCATCAATTACTTCTGGATCGACTCCATCAAGTAGTCTGGTGAAGACAGATTTAACAGAATCCCATACGACCTTAAAAATTACTATTGTAATGATGAGTCCAATTATCGGATCAGCTAATGGGAAGCCTAACCATACCCCAATGGCTCCGAATAGAACTGCTAGACTGGTGAAACCATCTACTCGTGCATGATTACCATCTGCAATTAAAGCTGCACTTCCTATTTCTTTGCCTATTTTAATTCTAAACTGTGCAACAATTTCATTTCCAACAAAACCCACTATGGCTGCCAGCATAACTGCCCACAAATAATCAATGATTTGTGGATGGAAAAACCGGTTAATAGATTCATATCCTGCCAGTATGGCACTCAATAATATTATTACAACTATTAGAACTCCTGCCAGATCTTCTACTCTCCCGTAGCCATAGGAAAAGCGTTTGTTGGATGCTCTTCGTGCCAGAATGAATGCTACCCATAATGGTATGGCAGTTGCAGCATCTCCAAAATTATGTATGCTGTCAGCAAATAGTGCTACACTGCCGGTAAATAGTACAATGAATAGTTGGATTAGTGCTGTGGGTAATAATCCGATAAATGACCACTTAACAGCCCAAATACCTCGTTCAGTTGTAATGATCGATGGATCTACAGCACCATGTGTGTGTCCATGTCCTTTAGGGTCTTGTTGATTGTTTAATTCATGATTTGACATAACTTCTCCTTTAAGTAAAATCAATATATACTGATTTTATTACCGAGTATTTAAACCTTTTGCCAAATAGTATTACTATAATTGGTTTTTAACCTTAAACAGACAGAAGAATCAGTAGATATGTAGAGTATTTTTTTGGAATATATTTTTTTATGCTATTAAAGTTCAAACTATTCTCAAAAATAATAAACAACTATAAAATGACAATTAAATAGCCATCAAAGCAAGGTATATCTAATTTAAAATTGGGGCTTCGGTTGGATATGAAGTGTTTTTATCATTACTTCGTAATATAGGAGTTTAACGAATTATACATAATTACGAATATCTCAACATTCAAATAAGTTAATATCAAAAAAAATATCATAAATGTTCATTTTTAAAACATGAGGGCTATATGTAATGATCATTTTTTGCAGACTTTAATAAAAAACGGAAATCACTTTTTGAAAAATGATGGTAGCAAATAAATAAAATAGGATTTGGTGTCATGTCAAAAAAAACTTCTATTAGGGTGGGTGTTCGTGCCTCTGATGGTTCAGTGTCAGGTAAATGGAAAATATGGGCAAAAAATAATGAAATATACTTATTAGATAGGGCAGCTGGTGAGTTATTTAAAGCAAGTCTTCATCAATCAGGAAATTGGCAAATATCTTTAACTTCAGAATTTATTGCTGATAAAAAGATAGCTAATCAAAACCGCCATATAGAAAGATGGAAAGCCCCTATTGATAATATCTGTAAGGGGGTGATGTTGGCTTTTAGAATAATAATTCCTGAATCTGAATTAAGAAAACCCGCTTCAACTATATCTCATAAAAATATTAATTGGATAAATTCCCCTAAAAAAGGTGACTTGGCTGAAATTGACCTCATTTTAACTAAACCTAATGTTAAGGTAAGTAATTGGCCTGGAAAAAATTCTATGCAAACTTCTCTGTTAAAAGAAATTAAACTTCTTAATGAAGATACTTTGTGGATAGTATATCGATATCAAGCTATGGACAGACAGAACATTACTCAATTAGATAAATATAGGGAAGATTGTCTGGAAAAGATAAAAGAAGGGAATCCTGAAAAACCTAAAGCAATCTTAATTGGGGATGAAAAAGACGGATCAAGAAAATTTATTGAATTATCTTTATTATAACATCAGATAGTGGTCTGCAAACATTAATAAAACTAAATATCTTCAATTATCGTTACAGAAACACCAAAAATATGAAACTTCAATTCAATTTAACCATAATACCCAATTATCCTCCAATAAAAATTAATACAAGTATACATGAAGTAATTAAATTTTTATAAATTAATCATTGATAATTAATATTAGAGTTAATATTATAGAATGGGGGAATACAAATCAAAAATCTTCCAACACTGCAAGAACTGTTTAATCATAATGTTTTTAAAGTTCCGGACTACCAACGGGGTTATTCATGGGAAAATAGGCATCGAACAGATCTATTAGAAGATCTTGAATTAATAAAAGATAAAAACCATTATACTGGCACAATTGTTATAAAAAACAAAGGCAAAAAAGAAGGTTTAGGTAAAGTATTCCAAATTTATGATGTAGTTGACGGTCAACAACGTTTCACGTCTTTAATAATTCTTTTAAATGTGATAGCAGAAGAAATGATAAACCTTAATCACGATAATGCTTCTGAAATTGCTGACAGTATTCTTACAACATATATTAAGGAAAAAGTATTGATGGGCCTATTATTTATAAACTGGAACTTGATGAAGACAATAATTCCTATTTTCGGGAAGCTGTTATTGAAGCTAAAGATGGTGTGGAAAAAAAGATTGAATCCCATAAACGTTTAGAAGCTGCTAAAAAACAATTTAAATCTTATTTAGATATTAAAAGAAAAGAATCGGTCTCTCCTTTGAATGATGAAGATTATTTTAAATTTTTGAATAATTTATTAAATAAAATTTCCCAATCACTTGTTTTTACCTTATATGAAGTAGAAGATGACGCAGAAGTAGGAGTTATCTTTGAAGTAATGAATGATAGGGGTAAACCATTATCAGAACTAGAAAAAGTAAAGAATTACTTAATTTATTTGGCTGGACGAATTTCAAATGATCAAGATACAGAAGGTTTAGTCAAAAACATAAATGAAAGCTGGAAAATCATTTTAGAGAACTTATCTATTGCAGGCATGTCTAAAAATTCAGATGAAGACAGGTTTCTCCGTTTGCACTATATAATTAATTATTATTCAGATATGAAAACCATTGTGAAAGATGGGAAGAAAATAGGCATCAACAGTCAATTAGCAGACATTCATAAACAATTAAAAGAGTATTTCAGAACATATGAAAGAAATGAGGCTTATGGCAAGTGTTACGATGAGATGCAAGAATATATTTATTCTTTAAAAAGCATGTCAGCCAGATTGAGAGACATATTAAAACCTGACTATTATCATGCATTCCCCAATATAGAAAATGAAAAAACAAGGCAAGATCTGTCAGTTCCTTTTTCACAAATTGGAAGATTAGAAGTACAATCAAATATTTTAGTATTAGCAGTCAGTATCTACGAAACATTCATTAAACAACCAGACGAACTTTTAACTCTAATGAAATTATGTGAAATATTAGCCTTTAGGATTTATTACATATGGGGATACATGGCTTCAAAGTTACAAACAAGAATATACAAACTTTCATGTGACATATACAGAGGAAAAAAGAATTATTCCCAAATAAAATCTGAAATAAACACAATTTTAGAACAAGAAGCCCCAGAAAACGAAATTGAATTAAAATTAACAAGCAATGATGATTTTTACGAATGGAAAGGTATAAAATACTTCCTTTATGAGTATGAACTCTACAAATGTCAAAAGAAAATTGTTGATGGAAAACCTGAATTAACATGGGAACATCTTAAAAACCAAATTAAAAAGGAGAGCATTGAACACATTCTACCCCAAACGATCATAGGAAGTGGGGGTGAGGTTAAATATTGGACAAAACGATTTAATGCTGTCGAACATTCTAAAAATGTCAGAAGACTTGGTAATTTAACTTTATCAACAACTCATTTAGGAGCATCTAATAAAGGGTTTGATGAAAAAAAGGAATACTACAAAAAATCTCAATGGTTTATAGAACGTGAATTACTGAATAATGATGAATGGACTATAAACGAAATTGACCAGAGAGAAAAAGAATTAATCAATTTTGCAATTAACCGATGGTCTTTATGAGAATAAAATTAATATGATTAAGGAAAAAAGAATTTGTAAGAATCATGACATTTCCTTTTAATTTTGATAAGGAGTCGATTTGCAACATCAACCTCACCCCACTTTTAACATACAATACGCACTTATTTTTAGGCATAATTCGTTTTAATATTTATAATTTTAGATTAAATTTTATTTAACAATTATTTTGTATCTTTAAAAGTTTTAAGACAGTTTCTACCATATACTTAAAATAATATAAATAAAAAGTTATCATATATTGTTTTTTTGACTTAAAAACAACTCATTACACAATTAAAGTTTAAATTTATATGCCCAATTTTCCTTATATTGTTTTTGTAGCTTGTTTTAGATCCTAAAATCCAAAAAAAGGTCACCAGGCCGAGAAAATATCAAGAGTTTAAGGAAGTAAAATTTCCATATGTATTCAATTTGCCAAATAATGAAAAATGCCAGTTTTTAATTAAATTGGAGTATATAAACTTTTTAAGTGAATTGAATGATAATTACTCACAAAGACGGAATAATTGCAAAATGATAGTTATTTTTTTTAACAATGGTTAAATCATGAAAATGTAATAAGCGCATAAGGCGGGAGTTATCTTGAAAAATCCATTAATTATTATTGAAAAAAGAAATAAATCATTTATCGAGAATATATGAATTACGGCCTGGTAAATCAATGAAAAGAATACTCCATTTCTTTCATTGTTAAAATAGTTTACATAAAGAGCATGATTTGTTTATAAAATCCTTGTAAAAAGTTTTTTAAATACTGCAAATAGTATCCGAATAGATATCATTAAACCATTTTCATATATTTGAATGCAGTAATCTTTTTTTCTTTCTTTTTATTGATTAATTCTTTAACCATTTCTGTTTCAAATCCCATATGTTCTAATAAATACAATTCAAACACTATTTTAAGAATTACTAAAATATTAAAAAGTTGTTTATAATCTATATCCCTATCCTTCTCTGGATGAACAAGAGAATTGCGGTTATTTAATATTTTATATATAAAACTATCGATTCTCCGTTTATCTTTAAAAATTTCCGTATAAGGCAACATAATTTCATACAATCTTGTTCTTAAATTAGGTTCATTACTATGAGTCAGTTTATGTGATATCCATGTTTTATAATCTTCAGGAGCTCCATCAATTATAGTATCAACTCTTTTTTTATGTAAATATTCGTTTATTTCAATGTTACTTGTAATAGATCGATGATAAGCTTCAAGAGTTGTTATAACGTTAAGAAATTGATTTTCAATAAACATTTCATCTCCCTTAAAAATGGTACCAAAATAAGTATTGTATATTATTTTAAATAGCGATGAATTCACGAGCCAATTACGTAAGAGAGAGTTAACGTTGGATTTAATTTGAGGATATGAAAAAAGCATGTCTTCTGCAGATAAGCTCTCTGAAAGTTCAGGAAATTTTGTACCGGTAATATAAATACCAATATCAGCATATCTTACTGGTTCATCAACTATTCGTCCAAGGATTCTTTTTTTACGAACTTTATCTTTTTTAATCTTTCCTTCAATTTTTAGCGAATATGAGGAGTCCATAATAGCCAAAGTAAAAAAATTCTTTAAAAAATTAATAGTTTCTTCATATTCTGCCCATGAATTTCCCGATTTCAAAGATTCTATCATTATATAAGCTGTTTGTTTAATCGTGAACTCTCTAAATGAAAAAAAAGGTGAAACTTTTTCAAAATCAACGTAAATTTTAAAATTGCCTTTTATTGTAAGTGGAATAGGTTCAGGCTTATCAAAAACATCCTTATCTGGCCCAAGTCGCACAGGTTTGTTCACCCATTCATCTAAAAAAGAATACTGGACTGAAACCAGCTTAAATTGAATTTTGTCTCTTTCCTCAAAATGATGGCCTACAAATACGTATCTAGATTTTAGTGATAAAAGGTAAACGTTGTCTCTTCCAGCCCAACTATGGTGGCCAGTACTATGAACAACATAATTTTGGTATACTGTTACTTTTTTCCCGTCTGATAAAACCCCCAATATTATATCATAATAAGTTGACGTGTCGAATACAGATTTAAAGATATCTACTCTATCAGAAAAATCAGATAATGTTAAAATAGCTCCTTCACCCGGGACATATTTTAAATTTCCTAAAAATACTTCATCAACATTATCTGGCCTCCACCAATACCCACAACATTCCCATGATTCCATGAAAAACCCCCTATGATTATAATAATTGTTAATAAAAAAGATTGAAGTTACAATAAATCACTACAAAATTACCTTCAATTAGGTATTCAATTGAAAAATTTTTGATATCCAAAAACTATTTTCCAAGATCCCCCATCTTCACCCCGAATCATTATTTTCCCATTTTTTTCTTCAAAGCAAAGTCTAAAAGTAGTTTTATCGGATAGGATACCATCAGTAGTTTGGATTTCTAATTCCAAATTCACTTCAGATATAGCTGCAGCTTCATCAATAACATCTAAAATTTTATAATTAATCAATTTTTGGCCATCAAAGGCTTTTCTGAACTCACCTGCTAGTTTTCCATGGGTTTTACCATCCAAATAAATAAATGGGACTTTATTAACCATCAATCCAAAATTTTCTCTCATCCAATAATCCAAAAACTCAACAGTGGCTCTTTCAGGACTATCTTTATCATAATCTTCAGGTTTGCCCGATTCCGGAAAATCAGCATTAACAACTAATTTTCGAGGTTCCCATCTAATCAAAGATTCCTTAAGCCGTTTAGTTTCAGCATATTGATTCATAATATTTTTCAAGGTTACTTTAGGTTTTTCTTCATGTTTTTTTCTTCTACTCAAAATCATATCATTAACCGAAAAAAGAGCTGCCCAACATTTTGCAGCTAATTTTCTGTTTGCATATCCTAAATCTCGCCCATGTAATATGCCATTTCGATAAGGAATATCAATTTCTTCTGCTGTTGTTTTTCTACGGGTTTTAAATAGAGTTTCTTTAAGCATTGCGAGGCCTGAACTATGACCTGCAATACTATCCCAAGCTTCAAGGTCTGTCCCATCAGCGAAAAATCCTTTTTGTTCAATATCCGCAACAACTCCATCCATCATCATAAGTACAACTGGGATGCATGCATGATACCTTCCTTCAAGATAATCCATTTTTGCATTTAAAATAAGATCCATACGTATCCTAAATTCTGGAACGCCGTTCAGTTTTATTAGTTGTAGTTTAAGATTATCTTCATCATAATACTCAACCAATAACTCTTCTGCTTTGTCTAAATCACCTTTTTCTGCCAAGTCAACAGCATTTTTCATTACTTCAACACTCATTGAATCATGTGCTACCCATCCAAGTTTAACAAAATGTTCATTAAACTGATCTGGAGTCTCAAACAATGATTCATATTCCGAAAAATCGGGTAATGCCGAAAATGCTTCTGAAATTTCAGGAGTTGTTAATCCAAACATAGATGTAAAATCATGTATGGCTTTTAAGGTTTTTATCCCATTCATCTGTTTACGCATTTCCACAAAAGAAGGATTATCTTTGATTTTTTTATTTGACATGAATATTGCCTCCCAGTATGAATAGTAATTTAATATACTTAAATATTTTATTATGGTAATATTATTAAAAAAGGAAAATTAGTGATTAAATGTGGTTTTAATAGTTGTTAACTCAATTTAATTATTTAAACATTAGATAAAGTCTCAAATGCATTTTTTAACTGTTGACATAGACATGTAAGAGAATCTTAAAAATAATATAAATAAAAATTTATTATCTGTTACTCTTTGTTTCAAATACTATTCCTTAAACAATATAAGGTAAATTTATATACTATGTTTTCCTTATATTGTTTTTTAGCTTGTTTTAGATCCTAAAATCCAAAAATAAGTTCACCGGGCGGAGAAAATACTATCCTATAACGAAGTGGTTCTTCACACAAGGTATAAATAAAAAATATTAGTTAATTGTAGAAATTATTGATTCAACAGTACATTTCTTCCAAGTATTGTTCAATGCAAATGGAATAATATTTATTTTCCTGGAAAAAATAATCTTGAAATGTTGTTTCATTGCGGGTCATATTGACACTCACATTAATGAAACTAATTCACCCAAAATGAATAATTAATTTTCGAAATTATACTATCCAGTTAATATGTAAAAATGATCGTAGATCAATCCCTAATTTAATAAAATTGTTTTAATTCTGATTCTAAAATAAAAGGATTATAAAGAGTATTAAGTAAGTTAGTACTTTATCTATAAGTATTTTCTGGATAAACCCCCAGATTACCCGAATATAATAAATAGGGGACCCTATAATTATTAAAGATGAATAGGTGATAACATGCTTGATATGTTTAATGCTAAATCAGTTGCAGTAATAGGTGCATCAGAAACTAAGGGTAAAATTGGTTATGACTTAATGATATCTCTTTTAAATTATTATAAAGGAAAAATTATCCCAATTAATCCTAAAGGCGGCGAAGTACTCGGAATTCCCGCTTACAAATCCATTAAAGAACACGGTCCAGTGGACCTGGCAGTAATTGTCATACCCTCCCACCTGATACCCTCAACAGTTGAAGAATGTGGAGAAACTGGAATAAAGAACATCGTTGTGATTTCAGCAGGATTTAAAGAGGTTGACACAGAAGGAGCCATGCTGGAAAACCAGCTGGTGGAAATATGCAAGGAATACCAGATTAAACTGGTGGGACCCAACTGTCTGGGCATAATGGACACATACAATGACATGAACGCGTCATTCTCATCAGACATCGCCCATATAGGTAAAATATCCTTCATGACCCAGTCCGGAGCTATCATGGCTGCTATCCTGGATTATGCTGATAAAAAGAATATAGGATTTTCCAGGATCGTTAGCCTGGGAAACAAGGCAGTGATCAATGAAAATGATTGTATGAAGGATTTCATGGATGATGAGAACACCGAAGTGATAACCGCCTACCTGGAAGGTATTGTTGATGGTCCCGGTTTCATAGAGGCCTGCAGAGCTGCCTCCCGAAAAAAACCAGTTCTGGTTATTAAATCTGGAACAACTTCCAAGGGATCAGAAGCAGTTTCCTCCCACACCGGTACCATTGCCGGATCTGACTCGGCCTATGAAGCAGCCTTCTCCCAGTGCGGGATCATACGGGTGAATTCCCTGGATGAAATGATGGACTACAGCAGTGCCCTGGCACTATCCCCCCTCCCTAAAGGGAACAAAATAGCCATAATCACCAATGCCGGTGGTCCGGCTATTATGACCACTGACGCTGCAATAAAGGCCGGACTTGAACTAGCTGAACTCACCACGGAAACTAAAGAAAAATTGAATGACGGACTACCCGCCACTGCCAGTGTTAAAAATCCTGTGGATGTGCTGGGTGATGCCAGCCCAGAAAGATACGCCTTCACCCTGGACACTGTCCTGGCAGATCCCAATGTGGATGGGGTGATCTACCTGGTAACACCCCAATCAGTCACTGACCCTGAGGGAATTGCCCAGGTTGCCATTGAACACACGAGTAAAACTGAAAAACCTATTTTATGCAGTTTCTTTGGAGGGACACGTTTTGAAGGGGCTGAAAAACTCCTGGCAGCTAAACAGGTACCCAACTACTTGTATCCCAAAAGGGCGGTTAAGAGTATGAAAACCCTTTATGATTACACCATCATCCGGGAACAGGAATATCCTAAATCTCCGGAATTTGATGTGGATAAAAATCTGGTGAAAAACATTATTGAAGATGCAAGGGAAAAAGGCAAGCACACCCTGGGTCTGGAGTCACTGGATATCTTAAAAGCATATGGGATACCCACAGTGGGGACTGCCATCACCAAAACATCTGAAGAGACAGTTAAAGCTGCTGAAGAAATAGGATATCCCCTGGTTATGAAGATAGTCTCCCCACAGATTTCACACAAATCAGATGTGGGTGGGATTAAACTTAACCTGAAGAATGCCCAGGAAGTTAAAGCCACATACTGTGACATGATGGAAAACATACCCCTGAAAGAGCCAGAAGCAGATCTGGAGGGGGTTCAGTTACAGAAGATGTTATCCGGTGGTACTGAAGTGATCATTGGTATGGTGCAGGACCCCACCTTTGGTTCCATGCTCATGTTTGGGCTGGGTGGTATATACGTGGAAGTCCTGGAAGATGTTAAATTTGCCATCGCCCCTGTAAATGAAGCAGAAGCAAAGGATATGATAAAGAATATCAAAACTCATGAACTCCTGGAAGGGGCTCGAGGAGCAAATGCCAGGGATGTTGAATCCATAGCAGATATAATCCTGAGAATCTCACAACTGGTAACTGACTTCCCAGAGATCAACGAGTTTGAAATCAACCCATTAATGGTATTTGATGAAGGAGAAGGGGCATTGGCAGTTGATATGAGATTGATGTTGAAAGAAGGAGAATCCAACGACCTGTTACAGAGCTCCCCCCATTCAACAAGGCTGAAATCAACCCCCTAAATACCTATTACTAACCCGAAATTAACATTTAATACCAGGGATTAACATTTAATGGATATTAATCCCTTTTTTTAAAAAAATAGGATCCTTCTAATATTTTTTTGGATAATTTTATTATAATACTTGTTTTTTTATTAATATCACCCAAAACCTCTGATTAACTTATTTTCAGTTTAATAAGGCTGTTTTTCCACGTTATCCATGTTATAAAATTATATTAAATATAATTACCATATTAAAATCAGGGAATGATAAGTAAGGAGAGAATTTAAAATGAAGGCTCAAGCAAGTACCTATGTACTGGTCCATGGAGGTAACATGTCCACTGAAACATGGAACAAACTTGCTAAAAGCAATATTCATACTCCTGACGGCAAGATGGGCGGTCGGATATGGGATCCCATTATCCCCTCCCTCCAGACATATAACAATCAGGTTTTTGCACCCACACTAAAGGATGAACACCAGAGCAATCTAACTGAGCATATTGAAGAGATTTCAACCATTATAACTGGAAATCATCTGGAGAATGTGGTACTGGTGGGGCACAGTTACGGGGGGATGGTTATCACTGGTGTTGCCACCATGATGCCGGATAAGATCAGCAGTCTGGTCTACGTTGATGCTGCATTACCTGATCCGGGACAATCACTCTTTGATCTGATTGCTCTTGGTGGTCGTGACCCCCTGTCCTTTGCTGGGCTGGAGCCAGCACCTCCCTATGTGGAAAAACTGGAATTCAACCCACAGGTACTAAACCGCTTACCTAAAATTTATATTCTCTGCACAGAAAGCGAGTTTGTAACTGTAACCCATGTAGCCCGGGAAAAAATTGCATCCCACCCCCAGGAATGGACTTATCTGGAGTTACCCACATCCCACGTACCCATGGCTTCCATGCCAGAACAAATTTCCCAGTTAATCCTGGAAAACACGGCAAATAGGTGAAACTATCTTAAAGTGTTAAAATGAATAAAAAACCATTGATATCCTTTAAAAATGCAGTTTTTTTATCAGTTATTATCGTAATTAGTTTTGTAGTTATTTCACTGCTCCTGCAGGACGAACCAACTCTCAGAATGATTTTCGGTGATCTGGCAAGCCCCATAATTGGATTACTGGTGAGTATTACTTTGTTCTATGCATCCTATTGCTCCCAAAAAGAGGGCCGGCATGTGCAAATTGCCTGGATGCTCATGGCAGTTGCAGTTTTATGCTATGCTCTGGGAGATATAACCTGGGGCGTTTTAGAGTTGGGGTATAATCATAATCCATTCCCATCGGTAGCCGATATTTTTTACCTGTTATTTTATCCTCTTTTTGCCCTGGGTATCTTTTTCCTGCCTAGAGATAACTTCAGCCACTTGGAAGAACTTAAAATCATTCTGGAAATGGGAATCGTGATATTGACAGTGGGCCTTATTTTCTGGATTTTCTTAATAGAACCTAATCTTTCCAATCCAGAAGGGTTTTTAGGTAGTTTAATAGCCATAACCTATATTATTGGTGATTTTGTCCTGTTTTTCGCCCTTATAAGACTCATATATGGTCGGTTTAAAGAAGAATACTACGATCCACTGATACTTCTTGGTTTGGGAGTGATCTGTCAAATTGTAAGTGATTGTATTTACTCCTACCAGACATTACAGGGAACCTACATTTCAGGGGGTTTACTGGACACCGGATGGATCCTGGGTTTGTTATTGGTGGGTTTAGCAGCCATTTTACAGGCCAGTGATAAAAAATATAACCTTTATAAATATATTGAATATTTACCCTACGCCACCAGATCAAGCCTCGATTCTTATTTACCCCTTATATGGGCCATGATTGCATTCATATTACTCGTATGGGCCAATAAAATCCAATCTCAACCAAATATAGGGTTAATGGAATTAGTGGTGGGAACAATCATTTTGATGGTGCTCCTTCGCCAGTTACTTACTGAAAAATCGTTATTTTTAAGTGAAAAAAGTTACAGGGAACTGGTGGATAATTCCATGGTTGGTATATATAAAACCAATCTAGCCGGGGATATACTTTTTGCCAATCAATCTGCAACTAAAATTTTGAAATTCGAAAGTGTGGAGGATCTCAAGGCAAACAAAATCACGGATTTATATAAAAATCCTGAAAAAAGGCAGGAATTCATTGGCAAACTTAAAACTGATGGTAAATTAGACCAATATGAATTAGAAATGGTTTCCCATATTGGTAACACAATTAACATGTTAATAAGTGCTAATCTAACAGATAAGATCATATCTGGTATGTTAATGGATATCACCCAGCGTAAATATGCGGAAAAAGCACTGCAGGATAATGAAGAGAAATACCGCACTCTTTTTGAATCCAATCCAAACTACACCATACTTGTGGATTTAAATGGTGTTATTCTGGATGTTAACAGTGCTGCCGCCGAATTTACCGGCGTATCCCCTGGAAAATTAATTGGTCGAAACTTCTCTGAACTGGGAATATTCCCCTCAGAAGACAGCACCTTTCAGCGGGAAAAATTTTCACATGCTTTAAAGGGAGAGACTGTGAAACCATTCCAGTACAAATTGATTAACAGAAAGGATGAGTACAGCTGGGTTGAATCACAATTAGTCCCCATAAAAAAAGATGGTGAAATTAATTCTGTCCTGGTGATTGCCACCGATACAACTGAAAGGAAGAACGCCATTGATAACTTAAAATCATCAATAAATGAGAAGAAGATCCTGATTAAGGAGATACACCACCGGGTGAAAAATAACATGCAGATCATATCCAGTTTACTCAGTCTACAAAGCCAGCATTTGAAAGATGATGAAGAAGTTGCTCTAGATGTTTTAAAGGAGAGTCAGAACCGGGTTAAGTCCATGGCCATGATCCATGAAAAACTATACCAATCCAAGGACTTCACCCATATTAAATTCGAAGAGTACGTCCAGAGACTTGTTTCCGATTTATTCTACTCATACAGCACCATACAGAATGTTAACTTTAAGGTAGAGGTGGATGATGTTGACCTGAATATGGAGACTGCGGTTCCCTGTGGGCTGATAATAAGTGAACTGTTTTCCAACAGCCTAAAATACGCATTCCCCCATGGTAGGGAAGGAGAAGTGTATGTATCCATTAAAAAAGACCATGGAGAATATAGGATGGTAATAAGTGATAATGGAATTGGTATTCCCATGGATTTCGATTTCAAACACCCAGTATCACTTGGCCTGCAACTGGTAAATAGTTTAACAGAACAACTGGATGGTGAGATCAAGCTCGATAGAAGCCATGGAACTAAATTTATAATCACATTTAAAGAATTATCCTATAAAAAAAGGATCTAAGTGATTTAGGGGCTCCACTCAATAAATACCTACTCAACTAAGTATATGGTTAGGAAATGGTAGAAATAAAGTATAGACTCTATAGAAGTATACCCCATAAAAGTATAGACCTCAATAAGGTACTGAAATTATGAATTGAATGAGTGGGGTCTGAAAAAGTTGAAATTGTTGATTGGAAACCTGATAAAAAGTTGAAATACTTAGACTTGATGTAAATAAAAAAAAAGGGGTGATTAGTTATGGATGTGGGTATGTTAACTGTGCATTATCTAGATGGTACAGAGGAATCCTTTGATATTTCCCATGATGATGTGGATCAAATAAAGGTTATGGAGGACCGGATGGTTATCAGTTTCAGTAAAACCAAGTCCACCCCTAGAAACAGGTGTAAAGTTATAATTACAGGTAATCTGGCAAGTTATGAGATCTCACCATGTGATTTGGAAGGATTAATCACCTCTTTCAGATAGATAATCAATTTTTAGATAATAATCACCATTCTCAGATAGAATAACAGGTTTTTGATGAAATAAGCAAATAGGTAAATCTAAAAAGTAAAATAGTATGATCTAAAAATTCTCGTGCTTCACTGCATCCTTGGGACAGTTATCCACACACATGCCGCAGAGTATACATTTATCAGTATCCACCACCAGGGGTACTGAATCATCATCCGCCTGCTGGAAGATACCCACCGGGCAGTTGGTTACACAGGTACCGCACTTGCTGCACAATTTTGGATCGATTTCGATTTTAGGCATAAATTTCCTCCTTGAAAATTAGATGATTTTTTAAATTAAAATAATTTATCACATTCGGACCCAAGATCAATCATCACCTTCAATAATTTCTATTAACACTAGTCTGAATCTGTTAGATTATCTGTCTGGAAGTATAGTCAAGGTAGGACTTGGGAGAAAATTGACAAAACAGGTGTTTTTCAACAACCACATGTATACTGACTCCCCAAAATAGAGTACTTTCTCAAATTAATCATTTTACAGTTAGCAGTATGAAGATTGGTTGGGCTAAAAAATTAAAGAAATGTGAAATTTGCATCTTGTTTTACCCATTTTTTTAAAGTAACCATGTTCCTTAAATTAAAGTAACCATTTTATTAAAGAAATCTTTTCAAAATTGTTTGTGAGTAAAATTTATCAAATGTTTTTTTTGAGTACCTAGTATTTTGAGTACCTAGTATTTTGAAGTACACCAATTAAAGTAGAAACACCCTCGGAAGTAGAAACCCTTGGTTTCATTTCCAACAAAAATATTCACCAATCATACCTGTGATTCTACATTAGAATATCAGTATATACAATTGATCACCCAGTAAATTGATCACCATCGATCACCATTGATCATCAGTCGTGCTGAATAAATTCAATGATGATACCAGTTAACTCTTCAATTGCCTTCAGGAACTCTCTAAATGTTGGGGGATAACTGTTGGCACCATGGGATTCAACTTTCAGGTCCCCGAATATAATATCAACTTCCCATTCATCATCCTCAACGCAACTATCCTCGCAGGTGACTCTGTACTCTTCATACCAGTCCCAGATTTTTATTTCATCAATGTAATGCCAGAAATCTTCCCATTCTTCATCACTGGGTATGATTTTCTGTTCATCTTGATTTTCATGTTTAGAAAACTGTTTTATAACTAAACATTGGTCTTCCCATTTTAAAGAGAAAAAATAGCCATTAGTTAATGCTTCGTATTTGATCCATAGGTTTGTGGGGTGTATGTGATTCATTCTAATCATGTAACAGATTATTTAACCATATTACGGTTAACTATACAGTTATTTACTATAATATTTAATCATATAACAGGTTTTTCGGGTTATCTCGACACATTAGGGTTATATCTTCCCAGGAAATTCCCTGCTTGATCATGCTGGCCATCATCATCTGCATCCCCAACACTGGTCTGGGGTTATGATCCTGTCCGAAGTCTGTGGCCAGAATGCAATGCTTAGCCCCCACCTCTTTTATAGCCTCAGCCATAACTTCAGGGTCCAGTTTATCATGTTGGGGCATGGTAGCCACCCAACAGTGCTCCAAGTATGCGTGGCAGGCCATTTCCTTCTGTTCATCCAGTGATGCTCCCACCACCCGTGTTAAGGGATGGTTTACCATTATTTTTTCTACACCCAAACTACGGCACTGATCCAGTACCTGGAAAATCTCCTCAGGATTTAGATGACCCGTGGCCAGTACCAGGTTATTATCCTTTATCAGGTGCAGTATTTCATTTAAAGCATTATGATCAAGTTTTATTTCCTGGTGATGGATGGTGGGGAGCCATATTATTTTACCACCCATTAAAGCAGTGGTCCTGACTGCTTCTGCGTTCAATCCCCCTACAGTTAGGTTAAGGGTTACACCACCTGTTACTGGGAGCCCGGTCATCCTGTGGGTTATGTAAGCCCGGCCAGCAGTAGATTCTACATGGGACTTAAGCACAATTCCAGCCATGCCCTTCTCCTGGGCCTCCAGGGCCGCCTCGTAATCATTCAACAATCGAGGTTTAACATCGGGACTGGTGTGGATGTGGGTGTCCATGAAACCCTTGAGGATTTCTGTCTGCTTTGTTTCTGGGTTGGTATTCATTATCTTCAAATCCTAATATCTTCAAATCCTATACCATCAAATCCTGATATTTTTGTAGGGAGGTTATCTTATTTTTTTAAAACTCAGGATATATTCCAGGAACCTACTGCACATATCAGGGTTATCTTTTTAAGGATTGCCTCTTCTTCGAACCTCTTCATACAGATTACCACCATTTGAGTCCATGGTAACTATCAGTGGTCCGAAATCTTTGACTTCCAGTTCCCAGACTGCTTCTGGCACTCCCAGATCCAGCCAGTGGACACTATTTATCTTAAGAACTGAACTGACATAGAGTGCAGCGCAACCACCTACCGCCGCCAGGAACACAGCACCATTCCTTTTTAGTGCTTCGGCAGTTTTTTCATCCATCCCTCCCTTTCCAATGACTGCCAGGGCTCCCTGGTCCAGTACTTCTGCCTGGTAGGGGTTCATACGGGTGCTGGTGGTGGGTCCTACTGCCACCATCTGGTAGGTATCATCGTCCTCTTTTTTTATTATGGGTCCGGCATGGAATATGACTGCCCCTTCCAGGTCAACAGGGGATCCAGTCTCGATTATGCGCTTGTGGGCACTGTCACGTGCAGTGTAAATGGTTCCGGAGATGTACACTGAATCTTTGATTCTTAATTTTTGAGTGTCTTCCTTGGTTAAGGGTGTTTTGAGATGAACGATCATGTTTTTTAGCACCTTTAATGAATTTTTATAAATTTATAAATTTTTTTAACAGACTTTTCTTGTTAGATATCCCTGTTTTAAATTTGTTGTACCAGAATTAACCCCTTTAAATAAAATAAATTTTTTATCCCAGAAATACCACCAGAACAAGAATAACAATCAGGATAAGTATAACCGCCCCCAATAAGATTAGGGGGTCTGTTTCTTCGTAAAAACGGATAATTTTATCCATAACGCCAGGGTTCTTAACTCTGGCCTTTTTTTCCCCAATAGCGGCCATTAAACGTTCTTCTTCCAGTATAATATTCAGATAATTCTTTTGACGGGTTAAATTGACTTCAAGGTCAATGACATCCCATAACTCCTCTTCTTCAAACATCTCATCAATAAAATCATCGCCAATCTCTATTTTGGGGAGAAGACTTTTAAGGGATTCTCTTCTTTCAGATAATCTGTCATGAAAGGAATCAAAAGCTTCTTTATTCCGGTTACGGTTATAACTTTTTAATTGCAAATCTTGATGGGTCTTGCAGAATTCTAAAGGGTTACCACACTCACACTTTACAAAGTCACGGGGTGACTCATCATTTTTTAGTTTATAGTATCCTCCACAGTAATTGCAGAAGAGGTAACCACCGCTGGTGGAACGAATGAATTTTTTGGTTTTAGTTCCCTTTAAAACCATTAACACACCTTGAACCCTTGGATTTATTCAAATGACAATTTTTGAAATTTTTTTAACAATTAGATGAGTGTGAAATGAAATTATTTTTCTTACCATTCTTAGTAATCCAGGTATAACCCCACCTAATAAATATAGGTTTATTATTTGTGTATTAATGTTTTTTGGAAACATGGTTTCAGAGAGGACATTGGAAGAAAAAAATGATTCAAAACTGTTTGAGAATCGTATTATTACATTATGAATCGTATTCTTACCGGATTATAACAAGATTGTGGAGAGTACTGATTAATGAGTTGTATTCATTAGATACATGTCATTACATTTATTTGCATTACAGATAAATTAAGATCCCTGGATTTTTTTAAAATTTTTGGTTGATTTAAAAAAAATTTGGTGAATTTCTCAAGGAAGATCTTTCAAAATAGTGGGGAACATGACTGGAAGTTCATCACTTCGCCTTATTCCAAAGGTATTACTTTTTTATATTTATATATTAAACTAATGTTAATCTTTAATTAACTTAAGGGATTTAATATAGAATAGTTTTATTAATTTTGATATCTATGTAAACGCTACTCTTAGAATCTTAGAAAATCAAGAAAAAATACTAAAACTATTTGTTAATTATACTAAACCCATAAAATTAATTAATAATCTATAAATAAAGAGAACAGACTAATATATTAAGTCAATTATACTGTTATATCCCAATAATTGTAACAATCATTATCATTGTTTTGAATCTATTAAGAGGTGAATTATGTCAGCTGTTGATAACATTACTGATCTTTCCAAGTACATGGTAACCCTTCCACCCAGCAGGATATCTATTTTAACCATGACATTTCTCAGTTTCCTTACTGGTGCTATTGCCGCCTATTTTGAACCATTATCATCCCTATTCGATAGTATAGTTTATGGTGGATCTGCAGGCTTCCTGATCTTCGGACTAACCTCCATAATGGATGGGGCCATAACCCAGCCACTGGT
Organism: Methanobacterium sp.; assembly: GCF_016217785.1. Classification (NCBI taxonomy): domain Archaea; kingdom Methanobacteriati; phylum Methanobacteriota; class Methanobacteria; order Methanobacteriales; family Methanobacteriaceae; genus Methanobacterium; species Methanobacterium sp. Next base: position 10,406 of record NZ_JACRGA010000010.1, on the reverse strand, counting down.
CAATGCCATGGAAGGAAGACACATGAAGATGAAGCAATCCATGTTCATATCCCTCCTGACCATGGTAGTGGTGGCTCTGGTTTACGTTGTGGGTAGTCTGGTGTCCACCTACACTGTCTACAGTTATGTTATTGATGCGCTGATACTGGGCTGTGCCCTGGCCTTTGGTCTGCGTATATTCATTATCTGGGGCACATCCAACATAGGGGCAATTAGATCCATTTTAATATCAGCTATCCAGCCGGTTCTCATCCTGAGCATGGTGGTGGTGATAGTATTTTTAACCAGCATCACCACCAACATCGGATCATTCAGTATCATAGCCGTGGCCCTGAAAGGACTCATCGCAGGGTTAATATTAATGATAGCTATTTACTCCTTCATGCTGGTGATTGAATCCCCCATCAGGCGAAACCTGGGGGTGGGGGGTCTGGAATTATTATCCCTCTTCATAGCACAGTACACCGAAGGGTCACGTGCCATGGAAACACTCTTCGAAGACATGGGAGAACCCATAGACACCCTGGTGGGTGTGGTTAGTTTTAAGGGTGAAAATGGAGTGAAAGGATTGTTCATATCTCCCTGTGTCCATCCCGGTCCAGTGGGAAACATTGGAGGGGGAAATATGCCCACGGTCCTGGCAAAGAACCTGGAACCATTCACCATGGTCAGCCACGGCCCTTCCACCCACGACTTTAACCCGGTGAGCTCTAAGGAAATCTGCAAAATCAAAGATGTGGTTCTAAAAGCACTGGACGATATGGAGTACTCTAAAAAAGCCAGCCAGTTCATTCAGGTTGAACACGAGAATGCTAAACTGGGAGCCCAGTACTTCGGAGATAATCTGGTACTCCTAGCCACATTCGCACCCCATGGCTTTGATGATATTGATTTTGGAGTGGGCCTGGCCCTTATTAAAGCAGCGCAGGGACATACCAAAGCAGAAAATGTGGTGCTGGTGGACTGCCATAACTCCTTCAAGGGAGAATCCGGACGGGTGCTGCCTGGAAACCCCGAGGTTTTCCAGCTTCTAGATGCAGTGGAAAAACTGGAAAAACCCTCAGAAAGCGAGCTTAAAATGGGATGTGCCAATGACACCATTTCTGAATTAAGTAAAAGGAGCGGTGTAGGTCAAAGTGGAGTTAAAGTCATGGTGCTGGATGTTAACAACCAGAAAACTGCCTACATCCTCCTGGATGCCAACAACATGGTCATAGGTTTCAGGGAGGAGATACTGGGTGAAGTGGAAAAACTGGGACTGGATAACGCTGAGGTGATGACCACCGACACCCACTTTGTCAACACCCTCTCCGGTGGCCATAACCCACTGGGAATTAGAGACAGGGACATAATAATAGAAAAAGTGGTAGAATGCACTAAAAATGCTTTAAACGATTTGGAACCAGTTATGGTTGGTGTTAAGACTGTGAAACTATCAAGTATAAACACCCTGGGCCCCACCCATGCCACTGAACTGGTAACCACCATCAGCTCCATAGTGGCGGTAAGCCGGATAGTAGCACCACTGGTGTTCGTGCTGGCACTGATCTTTGTATTTATCTGGATATTCTACTGGACCTTTTAAAGTCAACTTCCCACAAGTTTTATTATTACTACACACTAAATGAGGATAAGTAATGGGTTAAATAGAGGTAATTAATGGGCTAAATGATGGTAAGTAAGGAGTATCCTTACGTAGACTTGAGGTGAATTTGTTCAAAAGTCTAAAACAGCAATATAAAAAAAATTAATCAGGAAAATGATTTTTTGAAAAAATTAAGGGTTTTGAAAGAATTAAGGGTCAAATAAAAAGAGGTATGGTAAAATATCCTCAATACATATTGTAGAAGAGAACCCATACAATTACCCATACAAAGAAGAATGGTAGAATACCGCTCCAGAGCCATCCTTTCATCCCACCAACTTCTTCCTTGCCGAAGATTCGCTCAGAAAGCTGTCCAGTCAAATAAAGGATCAAAAGCCCTGATAGAACTGCCAGGAATTCGTTTTTACCCAGAGCACTTATGGCGCCGGTGGATAGTAAGAATGATATGGCTCCTGCAACTATAGCCAATGCAGAATGTATACTGGTTAACTTAATTTCAATGTCCATATTTTTCCTCCGTTTTAACTATGGTCACAACCATATAATATAGATAAAGGTGCACTCTCATGAAAGCAATGTCCAATGTTGATCTTTACGCCATCTCCCATGAACTTGATGAACTCCTAAAAGAAGCCAGGGTGCAGAAAGCATACCAGCCCACCAGGGACACTGTGATCATACGATTCCACGTCCCGGGAAAGGGACGGGTAGATGTAGCATTCCAGGCAGGTTTAAGGGTGCACACCACTCAGTATCCGCCTGAAAATCCTAAAGTGCCACCGTCATTTCCCATGCTTCTGCGTAAGCATTTGAAGAATGCTACAGTGAAGGGGGTCCGGCAACATAACTTTGACCGTATCCTGGAAATTGACATCCAGAAGGAACATCGCTTTACTTTGGTTGTTGAACTTTTCTCTCAAGGCAATATAATACTTTTGGATGAAGATAACCGAATTATCCTACCACTGAAACATCGCCATGCACAGGGTAGGAAGATAACATCTAAGGAAGAATACCAGTACCCCGAAGAGAGGGGCATTCATATCCTGAATGTTGAACTGGAAGATTTGAAGGATTTATTCGCAAATTCTGATTCTGACCTTATCCGTACACTGGCCAGGAGTGGTCTGGGAGGAATGTACTCCGAGGAAATATTCCTGCGTTCGGGTGTGGATAAAAAACTCCCGGCACATGAAGTCAGTGAAAGTGATGTTGAAGCCATTTATCAGAGCATGACCGAACTCTTCAAACCACTAAAAACCTTCAAATTCCAGCCACAGATCGTGAGGGAAGTCATTGAAGGTGAAGAAAATGAAGATGAAACCAGTAGCGGAGTAACAGAACCTAACCAACATGAAACATCCGAATCTACCAAAAATGAAGCAACTAAAACTACTCAAGACGAATCAGCGGAAACTACTCCAGATGAAGCAAAGGAAACTACTCCAGATAAAGTAACAGGAATTACCCAAAAAAAGTCTCCAGATAAAAAACCTAAAAAAGGCAAAGAGGATGTTCTACCCCTTGATATTTTAACCTACCAAGATTTCAAGAAGGAACGCTTTGAAACCTTTAACCAGGCCGCTGATGAGTTCTACAGTGGAAAGGTTGGTGCTGATATCAAAAAGGTTCAGGAGGATATCTGGGCCAAAGAAGTGGGCAAATACGAAAAAAGACTCCGTATACAGGAAGATACCCTGAAAAAATTCCAGAAAACCATAATTGAAACCAAAAAGAAGGGTAACCTTCTCTATGCCCACTACTCCGAGGTTCAGAACCTGCTGGACATCATCCACCAGGCCCGGGAGAAGTTCTCCTGGATGGAAATCGCATCAAAACTTAAAAAAGCACGTAAAGAAGGAATGGTTGAGGCACAGATCATTGAATCCATGGATAAAATGGGTGTGCTCCTTTTGAATCTGGAGGGTGAAAGGATAACCGTTGATGCCAACCTGGAGATCCCTGAAAATGCGGAGAAATATTATAACAAGGGTAAAAAGGCCAAACGGAAGATCAAGGGAGTTAACATAGCCATTGAACGCACCAAGAAAGATGTGGAAAGAAAACGCAACAAACGGGAAATGGCCCTGGAACGGGTGCAAGTGCCTCAGAAAAGGGTGCGCAAGGAGCTTAAATGGTTCGAGAAGCTCAGGTGGTTCCTGTCCTCTGAGGGACTCCTGGTTATTGGTGGTCGGGATGCCGGTACCAATGAACTGGTGGTGAAACGTTACCTGGATAACAACGATATTTACCTCCACTCCGACATACACGGAGCTCCCTCTGTGGTTATCAAAAAAGGTGAAGTTGAGGGAGAAATTCCTGAATCAACCATCCAGGAAGCCGGTACCCTGGCAGCATCCTTTTCCAGTGCATGGAATAAGGGTTATGGTTCCCAGGATGTTTACTGGGTACACCCGGACCAGGTATCCAAAACACCCCAGTCCGGTGAGTTCGTGGCCAGAGGGGCCTTCATAATCAGGGGGAGCCGTAACTATCTCCGGGGAATACCACTCAAGATAGCAGTGGGTATTGTGGATTATGAGGGTGAGCGGATCATGGCTGGTCCAGCTGAAGCTGTGGCTAAATACACTGATAACTACGTGGTGCTGAAGCCTGGTTTTACCAAGAAAGAGGAAATTGCACGGGCTGTTCTTAAAAAGATCGATCCAGAACGGATCCTGACCCTGGAAGATGTTATACGGGTATTACCGTCGGGTAAGTGTGATTTTGAAGGAAAGAAAAGGTATTAAAATATTAGAAAGCTTTTAAAATTATTAGGTTTCTAAAAAAACCTTTTTTTCTTACAATTCAATAAAGAAATCTCACTTCAATATAAAAAAACTTGCAGTTCAATAAAAAAAACTTTTCATAAAAAAAATTATTTATTTTTTTCTTTAATCTTCTTTTTCAGGATGTAATTAATATCAATAAGGTATTTTCCCTCTTCATCAGAGACTATGACTGATTCATCGGCCATCAGGGATTCCAGGTTAACCTCATAAACCCCGTGTTCCTTGACCATTATGGTCTCCACAGAACTGCCCTTAATTTCCTTGATCTCTTTGACTTTTCCTTCCTGGTGGAATTCAAAGAATTTACTACCACAGTTTGGGCAGCCTTTAAGGATGAGGTCTTCTGAGTCTTCGTATTCCTGGCCGCATTTAATACATCGATGCATCACTACCACCGAGGCTGGCCACCATTGACAGGAAGTTTGACTTCCTTTTCACTGCTTTCATGACATTTGCCGGGCCGATAATGGTAATACCCACTGTTTTCTTCTTGGAAAGTCCGAAAAAGGAGCTTTCATCCTTTTCCAGGGTGTAGATATCAATACCCATGAAGCTTTCCACATCGATCTCACGCATGGTGGTTTCGATTAGCTCTGCCTCTTCTTCAGGTTCCAATCCACCTTCAATTACCAGAAGTTCGCCCTTTTTAACCTTTTCCACGATCATGGATATTTTTTCAATGCTACTTTGGGCTTTAAGTGCATCTGATGAGAGAAAATCCATTTTGAGACTGTTGGTATCAGTGTCATCCATTTATATCACCTTTAGTTAAACTTGTCCACCATGGCCTGGTACAGTTTATCGGTGTTTTCACCGTGGAGGGCGGAGATAGACACCACTTTGTGCTGGGGGAACACTGAGAGAATCCTTTCTGGATTGGACTCCGGCAGATCCACCTTGTTGGCCACAATTACAAATGGTATTTTACGAGCTTCCAGGTTACCGATTATGGTTATGTTGGCCTGGGTGAGGGGATCCTTGGTGGAGTCCACCACGAGTAGAACACCAGTAACATCATCTAACCATTTAATAGCTTCTATTATGCCCTTTGTGGCTTCTTTAGCTCTTTCTTTGGCTTCCTCTTCAGATAGGCCATACTGTAAGAAGTTTTTATAATCGATTTTGGTGGCTATTCCCGGGGTGTCAATGATATCAAAATCCAGTTCCACACCATCGTAGTTAAGGGTTACTCGTTCCTGTCGGTACACCCTTCTGGTTTCGTGTGGTATTTCTGAAACCAGTCCCAGGGATTTCCCGGTCCAGTCCTTGGTCATCCGGTTGGCAAGGGTGGTTTTCCCTGAGTTAGGGTGACCGTAGAATCCTATTTTGAGTTTTTTTTCTTTTCCAATTAGTTTGTTGAAGATGTCTGTGAAAAATTTTTTTCTGAATATGCGCATGATATCGACCATTAAATCACTCTTGGTAAGTTTCACCGGGTTTAAGAACTGCAACTTTGGTCTCGGTGGTTTTTTCAACCATATCTTTGAACTGGTAGGGATCCTGTTCTATCACTGGGAATGTGTTGTAATGCATGGGTATTATGACTTCCGGTTCTATCCATTTAGCAGCAATGCAAGCTTCAGTAATCCCCATGGTGTAACGGTCTCCAATGGGGAGTAATGCAATGTGTGGCTGGTAAATATCATTTATGACAGTTTTCATATCCCCGAAAATACCGGTGTCTCCGGAGTGGTATATCTTCCTCTCATTTTCCAGTTCCAGTATGTACCCAGAGGAACTTCCCCCGGGACCTATACCCTCTATAAAGTCCATATCTGAAGAGTGAATGGCGTTGACCATGGTGATCTTTATTCCCGCCTCTTCAATGGTTCCTCCCATGTTCATACCACTTGTTTCCAGTCCCAGCTGGGAGAGGTAAACCGAGTGCTCATGGTTGCACACTACGAGGGCACTGTTTCTTTGTGCTAATTCCACTGCATCTCCGAAATGGTCTTTATGTCCATGGGTGACGCATATTATATCGGCCTTAACATCTTCTGCATTCACTGGGCAGGCAGGATTATTGCGCATGAAGGGATCAATTAAAATGTTAATATCAGTGTCAGTTGATATGTGGAAGGCTGAATGTCCCAGCCACCGGATCCTCATTTTTTCAGCTCCAGATCTATTTCCTGTGATATGCCCCAGGCATCTTCGAACATTCTTTCAATTTCCAGTATGGATTTTTTGTCCTTGTAGATAACTCCCACTTCATAGCTTTCGTATATGGGGTCAGTGGATATTATAAGACCATTAGCATCATCTGCTACAATGGCCACGGTGTGCACGTGGGGCATGGTCCTGATCTTTACATCTTTATCCTGGAGGAGTTTTATTAACTCCACCGATGCATCATCGTCCAGGCTTGCTTCCTGGATGATCATACGGCTCTCGGTGTCCATGAACTTTTTCAGGATGCTCACATCAATGTTACGCACCCAGGGGTACATCATCAGTAGCTTACTCTCGGCAGTTACTATGGTGTCCTTCATGGCTTCCTGAACATCCTGAGCCTCAAAAGACCATATTATGGATGGTTCAGTTGAATCTGTCTTTAATTTATCAATGGTTCCCTTAAATGAATCTAACCGTTCGTCGATGATGCTTTCAATGTCCTTGGCATTCTGGATATAGTTTTCCTTGAGTTTGTCCAGTCTGTTTTTAACGAACTGATCATCCCGTCCGGTACGGGTTTGGAGTTCCTTCAGGCGTTCCTTGTCAGCGGTTTCCAGTACAGATTTGGGGACAGGTACTACTTTTTCATCTTTTTTTTCTTTGATCTTAAAGGGTTTTACCTGGGGAAGTTCAGCTTCCTCTTTTTTGCCAATTTCCGGTTTTTCTGTTGCCTTATCTTCAGTGGCTTTTTTAACGGGAGCTATCTTTTTAGGTGGTGTTTTTGGTTTAGTGGCTAGATCAGGAGGTAGTGTGGTTGATTTCTGAGTTGAGGGGATTGTTTCATCCATTTTTTGTGTTGATGGTGTTTCTACCTTCTTTTTAGGGGTTATGGCCCTTCCAGCTGAGGTGTCCTTTTTGAAGGGTAGTGTGGATGTTGGTGCTGGTCCAAATTTAGGTTCTTCCCTAAGGCGTGGTTTTGGTTTTATAGCCCGCGGTTCCGGAGTTTGGGCTGGTTTTGAAGGTTTTTTATCCTTAACAGGCATTTTTTTCGGTTTTACAGGTGCAGTTACCGCTGCCTTTGGGGTTTTTGCCTTTTTTGGTTTGGGCATAGCCCCTTTTGAGAAGTCTATCCTGCTGCCAAAAAATATCAGTAAAATAAGTCCTAAAACGGATGCGATTAACCCTACAAAGAAAGCTACAGGGTTTGGTGGGATGTTAAAACCAAGGTACATGAAATAAAAACCACCGATAACCAAGAGAGCCCCAAAAACGCTGACAATTAAATTGATCATCTCATACCTCCAATCTTATTATGTTAAGGATTCTTTATAAATTATTAGTTTCATCACACACCAATTATTATCATCCTTTCAATATGGGTCTTAAAATATTGAATTTCTAATTCTAAATGGGCCTTAACAATTATTAATATTTTCCGGATTTCATATACCAGATCTTTGCCCAACCCCTCTAAAAAATAATAATTCTAGTCTGAAAATTCATCTCCAGTTTCCACACAACTCCGGATGATGCTCACTGCATCTTCGGTTCCGTTGTACTGTGAAAATATGTTCCTGGTTTTTTCTGCATTCTTCTTGAGATCCTGATCTTCCAGGAGGTGGTTGATGTTTTCCGATAACTTCTCTGATGTTAAAGTGCCCATGTTCTCCAGGTGGGCTATTCCATAGTTTTTCATTTTCATGGCGTTTTTCAGCTGCTCCGGATGATTTTCTATAGGGACCATCAGGCTGGGAATGCCCAGAGAAGCAATTTCCATAGAGGTGGTGTGCCCAGCCAGGCTCACCAGGAAGTCGGATAGTTTCATCCACTCCATGATGTCTCCCAGAAATCGTTTGCATATTATCCTGGGGGATGATTCCAGATCCAGTTTTATCTGGGGCCCGGTGACCAGTATTATTCGATCACAGTCCAGATCGGGTGCTGCCTGGTGCAGCAGTTTTAAAAGTTTGTTCCCGAATTCTGACCCCCCAACAGTGGCCATTACCATTTTTTCAGATTTTCCAAATCTAAATCGTTGCCTGAGCTCCTTTTTACTGGCCATTAGATGGGTGTCCATCTTCAGTATGGGTCCGGTGAAGTTCACCCGATGACGTATCGGGGCTGGTACCTCATAGGAGTTTTGAATGTCCGGTATGATAATTGAGTCACAGAGTCGGGAGACATCCTTTATGAAACGTTGCAAGCCGTTTTCCAGGTACTCCAGGGTACGGTCTTTCTGGTTAACTTCCTTAAGCTCCGGTGCCAGGTCGTTACTCACCAGGACGCAGGGTATGCCCAGTACCTTGCAGGTGATGGGAACTGAGTAGTGGGAGTCTGAGACAACCACGTCTGGGTTGAATTCCTTGATTATGCGGGATTCGTGGTAGATACTTTTCAGGAAAATGTAAGGTGCGTCTATGGACTTGAGGGCGGTGTGTTTGAAGTTCAGCTCACCTGAACTCCCGTAAAACTTGATAGTGGGGAGTTTCACCACATCGTAGTCACTGTACTCGTTTAGCATCTGGTAGCCAGAACCGTAACTGGCAAAGAGAACCTCATCACCATCTGCTTCTAATTTTTGAGCTAAAGCCACCGAACGGGAGGTGTGTCCCATTCCAATGCCACAGGGTATTAGGAGTACTTTCATTTAGTCCACTTTTATTTTTAGGTACACAATTTATAGATTCATGATCCTGAGTTTTGTGTAAAAGTAACTTGGTTAAAAAGGTCTTAACTGGTTTTAATAGTTGTAATTGCTTATACTTTGAATAAGATTATAAACCTTTATAAATGAATTTCATGATAACGAATTCAGTTACAAGTTTTGCTTTCTTCTTTTTACTAAAAATTAAAAAAAATAGGTTAATTCATCTTATAAAGATATGTAATAATTTTAATCAGCTTAAAATTCTGTTAAAAGAGTTATAATTTGGGGTGAACCCTGATAGTTAGGTTTTATAACATCTAATTGGGTTAATTTTTGGGATTAGGTGATGTTTTAGTCCTGTGATTCCACGAAAGAGACTATGCTCTTAAATAATTCAAGGGATCCTTTGTTATTACTTAAACTCCAGGCTAATTTGTTCCGGAGGGCTCTTTTTTGTTCTTCACCCAGGGAGTTCATGTAGAAAATGGTCTGGTTAAAAAGAGAGTCTGCTCCGTTGGGGTTGTTGAGGGTTCCTTCAGTATGAAGTTCCTCAATCTTCCTGCGGAAAATTCTTTTAAGGTTCTTGGATGCCCGGTAGACCTCCTCGTGATCCTTGCTTTCCATCTGTTTAAGGATGGTTTCTATTTCCACAAAATCCATTCTGGAAACACCGAAGACAATACCCTCTGGTCTTAGGGATTGTATCCTCTTAACACCATCATAAATTGTGAAATCATAATCTGCGATGTAGATCTGCCCTTCACGCAGAAGCACCATTAATGATTCGTTGAATGTCTTGTCTGATGTGCCTATCCCTGATTTGGATCTTATAACTTCCAAAATCTTTTTTTTGGATAGTTCATCATTTTCTAAAACTTCCATGATCTGTCTTCGTAAATTGTAGTTTTTGGGCATGGTCACAACCCTCTTAATTAGTATGTGATAATATGCACAAAGAAGTATATAAACGATAATTATGTGTGAATAGGATAGGAGAGATAATACAGAATAGAAGTACAAGAACAATGTTGTTTATAGCAACAATTATATTGTATTACAAAAACAGTAATAGTATATATATAAAAATATGTCCATGGAGGTAAAAATATATGAGCTTTTTAAAAGATGAAGGTGGACAAGGAGCAGCTGAATATATCTTATTGTTTGGTGGAGTTATCGTTATAGCAATAGCTGCACTACTAATATATCGAGCATACTTCAGCAGTAACTCTGGACTAAACGCAGC